>NZ_JBQCYD010000010.1:0-67665 GCF_052088025.1 Senegalia sp. (in: firmicutes)
TATCAGAAATAGAATTTATTATGTTTAGGTTGACCTATTTATATACTAGCACTATGTCTAAGGAATAATGTGCTAAAAACTAAAAACAAAAACAACCCATGTGTTAATAATAAAGTTGATAGAAAAGATGTATTAAGATAGTATATATAAACAAATACAATTCCAAAATATTTCGGCGAAATTTTAATCATCTTTATATATAAAAATATTCCACAAATCAACATCGAAAAGATTATGCTACCTAAAAAACCAAACGATATATACCCCTCTGTGAACAAACCAACATTTGCATTAAGACCTTTCAATCCCATAACAACTTCACCTACGTACATTGATAAAGACCTATCAAGATTGCTTTCTACTAGGCCCAGACCAAGCGGCGAATGAGACATATATGTGTAATTACCAGTAAAGTATTTTATATATATATTATTCAGATAAGGAGGGACAAAGAAGACTCTTCTAATAAAGCTATCTAGTAAAAAAACACTTCCGGATATTGCCTCGACTAAAATACCGAAAAATGTTAGGAAACTAATAGCTTTAAGGAAATTTACAACTTTCAACACATAATCTCCTTTATAAAATAAAAGTAAAGCAAACAGTCCCATAAATACACTTTTTAGTGCTCCACACAAATAAATGTAAATAATCATCAAAAAGAAAAGTGTAACTTTAAACCATTTTCTACGTTCCATATTCTCAACTATTAAAAACGGTAAAATAATCCTAACCAAAGGAGCATTTATATATCCAGTCAACGGTGTACTAATATGTCTAAATAAAGCTCTCGTCTTGTATACATCTATCAAAAATAAGTTCTTAATATCGATATATCTATAATATAATACAATAAATGGTGTTATAAGAATTATACTAAGAGGGGTTAAAAGTTGATCTATATGTTTAAATCTTCTATTTTCACTAAATACTTTTTTCGTTCTAGAGACAAACACCAATAATATCAACGTCATCGCAATAGTACCCAATTGTACAATACTAGAATGTTTTGTATATTGATAGTAAATTACCTCTCCTGCAAACAAATAGATAAACATGATATTCCACACAGCAAATATAAATTTATCTTTTATGAGGTAATTTAGTAACAGCATAATGGTTAATATCACTGTTCCAACCAACAATTTTGACAAATTAAATGTAAATGTAAATCCCATATAGCTAAATCTATCTGATATAACGAACACATATGCTAGATTTAACCCAATAATAGCTATCATCTGCCAAATAATAACTTTTTGTGCGTTTTTTATCATTCAGTTCACTTCCTTCTCGTAAGGCCATTAATAAAAGGGGTATACATTTTGTTTAGCACTTCGTTAAAACATCTTCATATATATCTATATATTTCCTTGATATATCTTTCCAGTTAAAATTGCTACATAGCAAAGTGCAATTATTAGAAATGCCTTTATAGTTATCTAAAATTTCTAAAATGCGTAATTTAATTTCATAAGGGTCCTTACTATTCACGTGAAAGCCTACAGTCCCTTCATCAAATTGCTTATCAAATCCTTGCCCTCTTGAATAGATAACAGGTAGACCTTGACTCATTGCCTCTGCATAAGTTAGACCAAACGTTTCTGTTAAAGATGCCATTACATAAATATCAGCTTTACGATATTCTTCGATTAGCTCTTCACGTGATAAAAATGGGATATAGTTTACAAATGAATAACTCTTAATTATATCGAAAATTTTATCATCTAGCACCTTACCTATAACTGTATATTTTGCTTTTACCCCAGATTCATTTAGTGCCTTTACCGCCTCACAAACAGTTAACTGATTTTTTCTTTTGCCAATATACCCTACAGTAATGATATTTAATGTTTCTTGATTTTCTATGTTATCTCTAAAGTATCTGTTATTTAAAAAGTAAGGGTTTATACCATTAGGAATTATGAAACTTTTTGCTAAAAACTTATTTTTTAAATTCTTAGGAATGTACTTTGAATTCAACATCTCCAAATAAGACTCAGATAGATATATGATTTTTTCAGCTTCATTTAATATTTCCATACCTAATTTTCTTAAATGATATCTATACTTAAGAAAAATATTAATATCTACATCACGTACTGCGACTATATATGGTGTCCCCCAACGTTTTTTTGCTTTCAATGCAATATAACCATTTGAAAACAATGTATGTGCATGAAGCAAATCAAACTGATTATCACTATATAGATTAAAAAAGTCTTTGAGTACATTATTTTCTTTCAAATAAAAAAAGGCTCTGTGCCAATTTCTATAATTTAATCTAATATCTAAATACGGAGCCTTCACATCAGGCAAACCTCTTTCCTTAGCACGAAAATAGAATACCTTTAAATCCAACCCTTGTGCAATCTGTTCCTCCATTAAATCGATATAGAATTTATCATAATTCGAGCAGATATGACAAATCTTCATTTAATCACCCCTTTACTTTTTTGAATTGTTTTTCAAAAAACCTTTGTTTTGCAAAATTAAATTGAGTTTCAAAATAAAAACATTTTTAAATTCATCACGCCACTACCCCTACGAAATAATATCATATATTTGTGTCCATTTGTTTATTATAAATTCTTCATTAAATTCTCCCGTTTGAGCCTTCTCATAAGAATTCAGGGTCATTCTTTCTAACTCTTTACGATTAGAATCTAAATGTATTATTTTTTTAACTAGAAAATCCACTACTTCATCATCAAGATAGTCTGAATAAATGGTATCTTCTCTATTATTCCACACTAATTCATTTGGCATACTATCGTAATTAAAAAACCTATATTTAGGACTTGTTAGGTAACCATTATAATTATCTTGTACCATTTCAGGAAGGGCATATAAATTAGTTGTAATAACTGCATTTCCAGATTTAATTGCTTCTAAAATTACAAGCGGAAAGCTATCCTGTCTAGTTGGGCTTAAAAGTATGCACGAATTGTTATAAAATTTATTCAACTCATCTTTACTAAATTTAAAATCGTATAATAAGATGTTATCATTAGCTTTGATTTTCGTTCTAGTTTCTCTATCCAATTGATCTATTGGAGTTATAATATTTAGTTTAATATTATTTTTATCTAACTTCTTTAATTTATTAAATGCTTCAAGAATATCCTTGCCACCTTTTAAATTAAAGTTAGAAGAAATATATAAACATTGAATATTTGGCTTACTACACTTCATCCTTATGCTTTCTATACTAGTGAGCTTGTTATTTTTAACAATAGGGTATATCTGTTCTAACTTCACACTATCTGGTATTGAGTAAAAGTTTCTGATGGTTTCATAGCATGCTTTCGATAAACAGATAATTGCTTTTAAGTTAGAATCATTTAGATACTTTTTTAATTTCATTTTACTTAAAATAGACTTATTTCTCTTTGTCGAATAGTGAACTAGTGCTAAAGGATTCTCTAAATATATTACATAGCTAGTTTTTGAATTAAGAAATCTATTATAACTAAATACAATATCAGCAGATTCATTTTTTACCTTAATCCTTTGAATCAATCCTAGATAATCTGCTAAGTTTGATTTGGCTATCTTAGCTAATCTTTTTCTATTCTTTGTATTCATTTCATGTAACTTACTTCTTTCAAAAACAAATTCATGATTATTAATTTTTGATTCAAACAAATTTAGTAGAAAGCCTCTACCATTCGTTGCAACATGAATTTTCTTCATAGTATCACTTCCTTAACTCTACTATTATTAAACTCACCCTATACTTCTTCCAGTACATCTAAATGAATTTTTTATTATCAAATCTTATACGTCTTAAGAAAATTATTCTTTCTTAATGCCTCTATCTTTTTAAACCCTATCTTCATTGCTCCTTTTTGTGATGGAACATTCTCTTTACGTATAATCATAAAGATCCTTGTTTTATCATTATTATAATCTCTCACTATTTTCGATAATATATAAGGGTATAATCCTAATCCCCGATAGTTGATGTTGGTGTTACATGGACCAATTTGTATATCGCTTTCAGTCATAAATGGGAATTTATAACACTTAGGTAGGCAATATGATGTATGGATTATTTCGTCTTCTCGATATACATAATAAATACTAAATTTTCCATTTGATATTATGAACCAATACAGATTTCTAAACCATTGCTTAAAACCCTCATTCTTAATACATAACCTTAAGATAGTAGGTTTAAATAATCCATACTTAAAGTCTTTATTAATATTTGAATTTTTCGCACCCCCATCTTCCCCCGTATATTCGTATAGCTCATACAAACGAACCATCTCCATTCCTCATACAATTTATAAATAATGCTTCTTAAACGCATTAACTGCAAACCAAATTGAATTATAAGTAGCAACTAAAGAATTAATATTTTCGTTCTTTATCTGTGTATCCCTTACTTGCTTTACACTTTTCAATTTATTAGATGATAAAGAATTATTACTTTTCCTATACTGAACCAACACCTCATTAATTCCATAAGCATCTAACCCATTTCTCATTAACTGCAGCCAAGTGGCATAATCTTGTCCTGATCTTACTAAAGGCATTTGAAAATCACCTGTAATGTTTCTATCTATTACAACTGAGGATGTAGCTATCATAGTATTTTTCAGAAGAAACTTATAATCAATCTTTTCTTTGATACTTCTTTTCCCTTTTATAAGATTATTTCCCTCGTCAATCATCTCTATAGCAGCGTAACAAATGGCAGCATCATTTTTCTCTATTAATTCCATCTGTTTTTCAATCTTCTCCGAATACCACAAATCATCACTATCTAAAAAAGCCACATATCTACCTTTTGCAATATCCAACGCAGTATTTCTTGCGACCGCCGCGCCCATATTTTTCTCCTGTTTATGGTATGCAATTTTATCAGTATATCTTTTAATATAATTATTAATAATATCAGCCGACTGATCTGTTGAACAATCATCTACTAATACAATTTCAATATCTTGATATGTCTGAGATAAAGCAGATTCTATAGTTTCTCCTATATACTTCTCGCAATTATACACTGGTGTTATAACTGATACTGTTTTGTTGTTATACATATAGAACTCCTTTACCTTAATAAATTCCTGTACTCCAATTATCAAGTTTTGGTTGTTTACCTGTTACAGTTTTCAAATATTCAACATGAAGTTCACTTGTGATTTCTCCGCACTCTCCATTTCCTACTTGATATCTGTCAACTGAGAAAACAGGGGTGATTTCCATTGCTGATCCACAAAGAAAAGCTTCATCACACATATATAATTCTGTACGGTCTACACTGCGTTCTTCTACTTCTAGTTTCAATACATCTCTTGCAATCTGAATAATTGTATCTCTAGTAATACTTTCTAATACACTATCAGTAATTTGAGGTGTTACAAGTTTTCCGTCTCTAACAATGAATAAGCAAGAACCAGGACCTTCTGATACTTTTCCATCTTTATTTAAGATAATTGTTGTATCATATCCATTTTTAACAGCTTCTCTTTGGGCCATACGGCTATTAATATAATTAGCTCCGCATTTAATTCTTGGTGACATACTGTTATCATTTATTCTTTGCCATGAGCTAACACAACAATTTAATCCTTTTTTATTGTATTCTGGGTTTGTCTTTGCTTTTGGTATAGGTGCTACAAACATACCGACTGGTCCTGACGAATGCCAAGTGCCAAACCCATCAACAAATAAAGTCTGTCTTACTGCTATATCTTCTTTATATTCATTTGCTTTTATTACATCCACAAATGCTTTTTTCATTTCTTCAATTGTATATGTATCATCTAATTCTAATAGTCTTTGAGATCTCTTTAATCTGTTGAAATGGTCGTCTAATCTAAATGCATATAGTTGTTCTTCTTCTTCATTCCAATAACATCGAATACCTTCAAATACATTAGCGCCAAACTGAGATGTTGGTGATAGTACATTTATTGTTGCTTCTTGAAGAGGTACAACTTTTCCGTTTAACCAAATAAATCTATTTTTAATACTTGTCTTCATTTCTATTCCTCCAATGAGTATTTATATAAGAACCCACAATCAAGTAATCTACATTGAAACATTTTGCTACTTTTGTGAGGAACGGGCTTTTTCCGTTACAGCATCAGTAGCTCTTTTAGCGATTTCTTCATCTGATAATCCTTCTGAATCTTCTTCTTTAACTTCATAAATATCTTTCATTTTAAAGACATTAACTATTGTTAAAAAAATAATTTTGAAATCTATCAGAATTCCATATTTCTTAAACAAATCAATGTACTGATTATCATATTTCACCTTTTCATCCCATGGTAGTTCATTTCTACCACTAACTTGAGCTAATCCTGTTATTCCGGGTAATACAGTAAATCTTCTTTTATACTCATCACTAAGATCTTCATATTCACCAAGTTCATAAGATACAGGTGGTCTAGGTCCTACTATTGACATATCACCTTTTATAATATTGAATAATTGTGGTAATTCATCTAGACTTGTTTTTCTGAGAAATTTTCCAACTCTTGTAACACGAAAATCATTGGCATAGTTAAAGAGTCCCGTACCCATTTGCTCAGCATTTTCCACCATTGTACGAAATTTATACATCGTAAAAACCTTACCATTCTCAGTTAATCTACCTTGTCTAAATAAAGCAACTCCTTTAGAATCAATTTTTACAGCAATTGCAATAATTAATAATAACGGTGATAATATTATTATTGCTATTAGTGAAAGAAGAATATCAATGCCTCTCTTAACTAAATTCATAATCTATCCCTCCATAACATTACTAAAACTCAAATTTAAAAGTGTGGAATAAATCATCAAAACACTCTTTTCTCTTTATCAAGTATATTTCATCTGTATCATTATTACATTCAACCATAGGAAAATTTGGAAGTATGAATGGAGGTTTTAATACTACTGAATATGAACCTACATTACCGAAAACAACATAATCTCCAACTGCTAACTCTCCACTAAATCCTCTATATAGATAATCTGACTCAATACAAGTAAATCCACCAAAATCTAAATCTTCATATGTTAATTGCTCTTTATCGTTATCTTCATTATGATAAACTTTTATTGGAGGATTTTTTTTATTAAGTGTTGGGTTAATATTGTAAATACTACCTAAAAGTGTTGCTATCTTCTTATCTCTAACATCTTTTATACTCACAACTTTTGCTGCAAACTTCATAGCATCTCCAACCAAAGCACTTCCAGGTTCAATAAGCAACATAGGTTGTTTACCTTTTTCTTTAAAGTACGCTTTAAATTGATTAGCTACAGCATTTGCATAATCTTCATATGTAGGAATTTCTACATCAAATTGAGCTTTCAATGAATCTGCCATTTTACCATATAGCCCTCCACCAAGACTCAAAAATCTAGGTGCTTCTTCAAAATATTTATCAACTAATTCAAGTATTCCAGTCGCTCTTTGTGGCCAAGTCTTAATACTTCTTGTAGCAAAATGACTATGTAATCCATCTAATTTCAAATTAGAAATTTGACGAATTGTATCTATAGCGTCTTCAAATTCTTTACTATTTACATCAAAACCAAATCTTGATAATACCCCATCTTGAACATCAAAATTACATCTTATTCCAACCGAAAGATTATGCTCTGGATTGTTAATAGCAACTTCTTTTACTATTTCAAGGTCATAATCCGAATCAACATTTACAGTCCCGCCAGCTAATAAAAGTTCTTTTACAGCCTCTGCTTTTTTATATGGACCATTAAAATAGATTTTTTCAGGTTCTACTCCTAATTTCTTTGCTATATCATATTCCATATCTGAAACAACTTCTGCAAAACCACCTAGCCGATCTACAACTTTACAAAGTCTAGGTGTATAATTAGTTTTATACGAATAAGCAATGTATGTATTTGGATAAATATTTCTAAACGCCTCTTGTAATTCATTGAAATTTATTTTGAACTGTTCAGTATCTAATATGTAAAAAGAATCACCATATATATTACTGATTTCTTGCAACTTATCGATTGATAGATTCATGTTTTCCCCTCCTTTTACGTGTACAATATATAAATACTTGTTGACTTAAATTACAACTTTTTCTTTCTCTCCCACTATCTCTAAAACTTTTTGAATAACTTCTAACTGATTTGCTTTATAAAATCCTTCAGATTTATTATTAAGCTCGGCTTCAAACTGTCTTACATCTTTTATGCCTTTTGCAAATAACTCTTCTACTTCTTTTAAATCACTTACTTTATTTACATTACAAAAGCTTCTTGATAAAATAACCATACTCGAAGATAAACGATAATGTTCAGTAATAATTTTTTCAGCTCTTAAAACACCTTCACCTAACTGTGCAATACCACCGAATCCATACTCAATACCTTTTTGTCTTATCTTGTTACATAACATTTCTACTGTTCCATCAGCTAATAATTCAAACATAAACTTCATGTTATAACCAAGATGTAAATCATTAAGGCCTATATGTATATAATCAATTCCTTTTACGGATAGAATTGAATCAATATCTTCCGATGCTTCCGGTGTTTCTAATAGTAAGCATGCTTTACATCTGCCATCTACATAGTCAATAAACTTTTTAACATCTTCTTTATTCTTAAAAAATGGAAGCATCACAATATCTGCTCCATCGTTTATTACTCTATTAATTTCTTTTTTCGAACCTTCATATATAGGATTAACTCTTACAAGTAATTTTGCACTAGTCAATACCTTATTAATTTTTTTTACATCTTCAATACTGTGACGTGATATAACTGTATCTAAATGACCTTGTCTATCTTCTTTACCATTAATCTCAAGGTCTATAAATATCCAATCCACACCGCTTTTCTCGGCTATTTTAGCAACATCTTGCTGATTTGTTATATACATTAACTTTAAAGACACAATATTTCCTCCTCTATAATTAACATCCAAGCTTTTTATTTCTTAATTTATCTATGTATATGTACATTCTGTCGAGCCCCTTGCTATAATAGGCTTCCAAGACTCTTATCCCTTCACCATACTCACGTCGCCATGATACGAGATGGATAAGATATCTATATGTAGTATGCGTTATTGTATTTTGATTTCAAAAACCACAATATGTAGATTTTTAAGGTGAGTATGGTAAAGAGATAAATTATAAAAATAGACACAAAAAAAGCCCACCACATTGTGATGAGCTAAAAATTAAAAGCCTTAGATTCGTTTCTAAGGCTTTTAATTTTTGTTTTCGACCTAATCATCGGGTAGATTTTTCTAAGATATCCCTTATTTTTATAAAAATAAATCTTTTCCATTCAGATTATTTACAACCATCAAATATTTTCAGAATATTAAGAAACTTGACAAATGTATATAACTAATATATAATTCGAACTAAGTTCGAATTACACGATAACTTAAGTAATTGGCCCTAAATAAGTAAAGAAATTTGTATCTCTATCTAATGTAGATGGAGATTTTTTTATATCTTTTTTATCTATTCACGAGCTTGGACGGTAGCTTGTTCACCAGCATGTTCACGTATTTAAGAAATCAAAACATTTCAAATATAAGTTGATGAAAAACAAGCCCTTAAAATGGCCTGTAAGCGATTTAAATTAAAATCGGGACCTATTGATTGGGTAGCTATTTTAAATTATTATAAAAAAATACCAAGATCAAATTATATGACCTCGGCATCTTTATATTTTCTTAATATTATACCAATCTAACGGAAAACCCATTTCTTCAAGAACCTCTGTAATGCTTATTGTTTTAAGTTTCCCAGATAAATCATCTATTTCAGATTTAACTGAATCTACAAATTTATTAAACGAATATTCATTAAGAATAAGTTTACACATTATTACTACAGAAAACAAATCATTCTTTCCATATATAGGATTATTTGCTTTATCCTTTTGAATGTTTAATTTATGATGAATTGAATTTGTTTTAATCATATTCGGTTTAGTATCATTTTTTAAGGCTTTAAGGTTATAAAAACGTTCATCATGTGCACAGGCATTTCTATAAATAGTAAGAACAAATAAAATTTTTGTCATTTCGTCAGGTCTTAATCTAAACTTTCTGCCTATATCATTTTGGTCTTTATCTATTAAATAACTATAGAAAATACTGATTGTACCTAATGTCAGAGAATTAATCAATACCCATAAAGGAATATATCCATAAGTTAGCATATTGTGGGAAATCATTGAATTGTTCTTAGAAAGTTGTCTAGAGATTTCTCGTTGAATATTTGCGATAAGGCTTGACACATCGCCTATCTTTTGAGCTGCTGTCTTTTTCTCCCAATGCTTGACCCTAATGTCAAAATTGAATATTTTCAAATAATTATCATGCCCATACTTTTTTGAAAAATCATGTGATATTACTGATTTAATATTGTTTTCTATTTCTAATATGTATTTTATAAATATATTCTTTAATTCACGATCAAATAAATAAAGATTATACAACTCATAAAAATCAGTACCTTCTTTATACTTCTCATCAGTACCTTTATAAGTTTTATCAATAAATAATTCTTTATATCCATTAATTATATTATAATAATTTTCCATTTCAAGAATATCTTTAATCCTAGGATCTGATACATTTAGTCCTCTAGAGTCTAATTTCTTAATTTGATCTTCAATTGTTGAAAATAACTTATCCATATTAGCCTCCATTAAAATATAAAAACCCCGGGCCCGTAGGTCACCGGAGTATGATCACTATTATTATATGTTTCATATACTCTTACTATACATTAATTATACTATTAATTTATATCTTTGTCAATAAAATTTATTTTCTGTGAAATAACTCATTAGCAAATTATATTTTTAATTTTATAATAAATAATAATAAAAATCAACTACTTTATATTTATAAGCAATAAAAAAATATCCACCAAGTGACTTGATAATTGCAATCAGTTTACTCAGTGGGTTTGTTTATAACTTTTTATACCCATCCATAATTTTATAAGCATCCTTCATGGCAAGACTATTAGCTCTTATCATTTCTTCCGTTTCAAGAAGCTCATCTCCAACATTACAATATTCATATATCGCTTTAAAAGTAACTTCTTCACCTTTAAATATTTCAGTATCTATCATTTCTACAATATCTACTTCATGCTCTTCCATACAAATTAAGCATAATTTCTTTTCGCTTTTAAGTTTTTTCATATAATCCACTCCAATGATACTAAATACTAAATCAAAAACTACCTTTTTTATTCTAATATATATTATATCATAATCAAATTTCAAATGCTCTGGTAACAATAAAAATACCCACCAAGTAGCTAGATAATTCCAATCAGCTTACTCAGTGGGTTTCTTTATAACTTCTTTATTCCCTATTTAGTTTTTTCTTTTATGTTTCGCCCAGTCTATCCTTGAGATGCCACATTTGAGGTTAAATTCTACTCTGTGGTTGTCATAAAGTATTACCTTTTCTATAACTTTAAAGAAAATATCTTCTTCAAACTTTTCTTCTGATGCTTCCAAGTTATCTAGATATTTAAGAAGTTCATCAAGGTGCTTTTGAAGGTAAATACTGTCCTGTCTGTTCTCATCTAATCTTTCATATTCAAGCTGTAAAATCTCTTGCTCATAAATTAAATGTTTCATTGTACTTTCGTAAATAGCATCATTTCTTGAAGGCTCTCTTGCTGCCATTTCACTTATCCTATTGGTGATTCTTGCTAGTTGAAGGTTAAGTTCTTCTAGTCTATCTTGTTCTTGTTTTGTAGGTGAGAATTCATCTATAACTTCTTTAGCGTCTTCAATTGTCTTATCTTTGTTTTTCTTAAGCTCTATTATAGTTCTCATAAATGCTCTTTCTAATGCTTCTTCCCATACATATTTTGATTTACAGTCTGTAAATGTTGAGTCTCTTTTAGCTGGTACTCTACACTGCCAAGCTGTAAAGATAAACTTCTTTCCTCCCCTATTAGATCTTAGTCTTCTTCTTGTTACAGGTCTTCCACATTCTCCACAAAATATCTTATTTGAAAATACGGATGTTCCGCTATAACGAATGCTGTATTTTCCTTCGGGATCTCTAAACATCTTGCTCCTTCTTTTTAATTCTTCCTGGACTGCATTCCAGTCATCTTCTGAAATTATTGCAGGGTGACTGTCTTTTACATAGTATTGAGGTTGATGTCCTTTGTTTGGTACTCTTTTCCCAGTTAAAAAGTCAAGTGTTACACTCTTTTGAGCTAGACAATTTCCCATATATTTTTCATTTTTAAGGATTTTATATACTGAGTCAGAAGTCCATGTAGTATTTTTTCTTGCTGTTAAAATTCCTTCTTCCATTAACTTTCTAGCTATTACTTGGGTGCCACTTCCCTTTAAATACTCTCTAAATATTCTTCTTACCACTTTTGCTTCTTCCTCATCTATAACAATGTTTCCTTCTTCATCTGTATCATATCCTAAAAAGTAAGTGGTGGGTATATGAACTTTTCCCTGCTGGAATCTTTTCTGAACTCCCCACTTAGTGTTTTCAGATATAGAGTGACTCTCTTCTTGGGCAAGTGATGATATAAGGGTTATTAGCATTTCCCCTTGGCTGTCTAATGTATCGATGTTTTCTTTTTGAAAATATATCCCAATCCCTAGTTCTTTTAACATTCTTATGTGGGATAAGCAATCTAGAGTGTTTCTAGCAAATCTACTAATTGATTTTGTAATAATGTAGTCAATTTCTCTGTTTTTACACTTTTCAATCATTCTATTAAACCCTGCTCTATTCTTTGTTGAAGTTCCTGATATACCTTCGTCTGTAAATATTTCAACTAGCTCCCACATGGGATTTTTTTCTACGTAATCTTTAAAGTATGAAACTTGGATATCATAACTTGAAGCTTGGCCTTCCATTTCAGTGGAAACACGAACATAAACTCCTATTCTTTTTTTCTGCCCATCAAAGTGTTCTTCATTTCTCGATGTCCTTCTTCTTGCAGGAATAACACTAACTCTTGATGGCTCTCTATTATAGTTTTCCATTAGCTATCGTCTCCTTTTTCTATTTTTATTTTTATTTCATCTCCATTTAAAAGTGTTATAGAAAATACATAAGGTGACACCGCTTTAATAAGTGTCACCCATGCCCTTAGAAACTCTATATCTTCTATATTCTTTTTTAGTTCTACCTTTAGTACTGAAGATTTTTTTATATTTTCTAATGTTTCTATTGCTCTTTTTCTGTAATTATCATCTTCATCAAAGAAGGTCCACCAAGTTTCACTTTTCTCAATTTCCTTTTCTATTTGTTTTCGCTTTAGAGTAATATCTGTTGTATCTTCAAGATTAATAATAGCAGTATTCTCTTTTAGAAGGGCTTTTTCAAGTTCTAATCTTAGTCTGCTTTGACTGTTTTCTTTGTTGTTTTCAGCGTTCACTAGTACTTTTATCAGCTTTAATACTTGGTGTTTTCCGGCTCCTTCTGTGAAGATTTTATAAGTTTTATCAAATGCTTTAATTAATGCCCTTTTTACATTTTCCTCTGGAATACCTTCCGCTTTACAAAGTAGATTGCTTTTCATATGATTTCCACATCTCCAAGTGACTTTGCCTCTACAGATATATCTTTGAAAGTTTGCCCCGCACTCTTCACATACTAATCTACTTGATAAAGGATAAGATTTTCTTGCTCCTCTTTTAATCTTAGTTTTAGGATTCGCCTTTGAAAGTATATCTTGAACCTTATCAAATGTCTCTTTATCAACAATCGGTTCATGATTATCTTTTAATAGATACTGGTTTCTCTCTCCTTCATTTATTTTAATCTCATGGCTTAAATAGTTCTTAGTATAAGTCTTTTGACAGAGTGCATCACCTTTATATCTTTCGTTTTTCAAAATATCTCTAACAGCAATGGCTGACCAATCTACTCTTCCGTTAGCTTTTTTATATCCTTTTCTTATAAAGCTTTTAGCAATTTGATATGGTTTCTTTCCCTTTAAAGCTTCGTTAAAAGCCTCTCTTACTATTTCAGCTTCTTCTTCAACAATAATCCAGGCTTCTTCATCTTCTTTGGTATATCCCAATAATCTAGCGAAGATTGGCTTTCCCATCTCAAACCTCTTTGTATTAGCCCATGTAATATTTTCTGAAATGCTTCTACTTTCTTCCTGGGCCATTAGGGATAATACTGTTAGTACAAAGTCACTTTGCATGTTTCCAGTATCAAGTTCTTCTTTTTCAAATATTACTCTAATTCCTTTTTCCCTTAAAAGTTTTACGGTTCCTAGAGTATCTATTACGTTTCTAGCAAATCTAGAAATTGATTTACAAATGATAATGTCTATTTTCCCGTCTAAAGCAGACTTTATTATCTTATTAAAGCCTGTTCTCTTTTTGGTTCTAGTTCCTGACTTTCCTCTGTCTGTAAATATTCCTGCAAACTTCCAGTGTGGGTTTGACCTAATGTAGTTAGTGTAGTGGATTATTTGGTTTTCTAAAGAATTTAGTTGTAATTCTTCTTCTGTACTGACTCTACAGTAACTCGCCACTTTAAGCTTTTTAGGTTCTACAGCTATATCTACTGCATCCCTGAAACTAGATGTTCTATTAAGATTTAGTGCGGCATTATTCATCCTAAAATTGTAATCTATATCTCTAGCCTGTTCGAATACTGTACTTTCCATTTTTTATCCTCCTTTCTCTTAGTTAGCCTTTTTAAAAATAATATTTAGCTACCATTCAATCAGATTTTTAAAAAATATAATCCCCCAAAACCTCCCTAATTCAGTTATTTCAAGGGTTTGTTCATTACATATATCACTCAGAACGAGTTATATAGCAAGTTAATTCTAAGTATTTTTGGATAAAAAAAAGAGCAGGTAAATGTTTAATCTACCCACTCTAATATTTAAGTTTTGTGTTAGTAGTACTTAATAATCCCATCAAATCCTTTAGTCTTTACCTTCTTAAGCATTTTCTCTGCGTTAGACTTTTTTGAAAAAGCTCCTACTTGAACTCTATAATATTTATTAGGTGAAGTAGTAGGTTTGGCCTTCTTATTTAACTCTTTCTTTACTGCAGCTCTAAAGGTATCCATATTCTCACCATGCTTTGGAAACCAGTGCATTACATCTGCATGGTTAGAAGCAATCCCCTTCTTATTTCCTTCTGAGTGACAAATTATATCTTTTTCAGTAAGACCATATTTCTTACAAAAATGTACACAAAGGTTCACAGCATTGTTCCAGGCTGCCCTAAAATAGGCTTCATTCTTTTTAACATCATATCCTTTCATTGTAGCTCCACCAGAATAAGAAAACCCACCCGGTTCACAAATCTCAAAACCGATGTGGGTATTATTAGCTTTTCCTCCAGCATGCCAACCTCTGTGATTCCAAGGTAGGTATTGCCATATTTCCTTATCATCTAAAAAGGCATGAACACAGACTTGTCGATTGATCTCCCTAGACTTGTATGATTTGTTCCATCTACTAAACCAATCAGCTGCCATAACACCAGGAGTAGCAGTTGAATGAACCATAATTCCTTTAGGTTTAATCTTTCTTCCCACTGTATAACAATCATTTCTAGTCATATATTTTCTCTTTAAATTATTTAGTACCATCCTTATCTCCCCCATCTTTAAGTTGTTCGAGTACATCTACTAATTTAGCTGGAATTGGAAGTCCAAGTCTTGTAGAATTTTCAATAATACTAATTCCTTCATTTGATAAATAAAAGAATATTACTGCAGTCCTTATAGCACTTCCATCTCCTATAATATTTTTATCTATAATATGAGCTACAGCGACTAAAGAAAAAATCACTACCTTTTTAAATATCCCCTTGGCCCCTATATCACTTGAAAGGTGCTTTTCTAAAATAGCACACATAACCCCAAGTAAATAATCTATAACAACAAACGCTATAAGTGCATATAAAAATTCATCATATCCTCCCAAGAAGTAACCCAACCAACCGCCCACAGCTGCAATTATTATCTGAACAATGTTCCAAATATCTCTCATTGAAATCCCTCACTTTCATAGATTTGTATATATAAAGACGCCCGATTAAGGGCGCCATTGTTTTTCATTAATATGGTGCATAGTAAACATAGCCACTGGCTTTTGCATAGAAACCGTCTCCTGGAATATACATAGCTCCATCAAAAGTATCATATTCACTGGTAGTAAAACCTGGTTGCTCCACACCTTCCCAAGTGATGCCATCATTAGAGACACAAAGCATGCTCTCTTTTAAAAGAGCAAATTTCCCCCAGTCCTCCATCCAGATGATATTCCTTGGGTTTGGAATATTGTTATTGGCTAGATCCCCTACCCATGAAAGATTGGTCTCTGTAATTTGTGTGGCATCATCACTCATAACGCAGAGCTTCACATAGTAGGTATAATCGCCTCCTACATTGGTGTAATTAAACTTCATTACAAAGAGTACATCATTGATGGACCGAATAAACATATATCTGGTATCATTAACATCTTCCGGTATAGTCGTGCTCCATTGACCAGGGCTTGCTGAACTAGCTATTGCAATAGATTTATCTCCACCAACTACGCCAACAAAGTTTCCTTTATGGGTGGTTAAATATTTAAAGATTGGTACAGAAGTTCCGTCTGATCCAACTAAGGTCCAAGCAGTTCTTTCCTCTAGAGAATCGAAACTATAATAGACTGGTGACTTATAGTACCACCAGCTAACTATACCGGAGCCTCTGTCCATATCATAAGCACCACAGGTCATAGCGTTATGAGCTCCTGCACAGTATCCTGCATTATGCCAAGTAATACCATCAAAGGATGCGATGATGTTTGCCATACCTACAATCTTAGCAATAAACACACCATTCGCCGCATAAAGAATTTCAGGCTGGCCATAGCTCCACCATGGAACACTGACTACAGTCCACTGTTTTGTGTTCTTGTTCCAGTAAGACATATAAGGTGTTTTTGCATAATAAACCGCTATCTGTGCGTTTCCATTATCATAAATATTAATTTGAGTTTCACTACCATACTTGGTATATCCAAAATCGCTATAATTTTTCTTGGACCAGCTTAAGGTCGGTATAGTAAAGAGAACTTCTCCTCTTCCTCCAAAGGCTGTCCAGATGGCCAATGTATTATTAAAAATATGATCATAGCTCATAGGTTCAGTCCTCCTTTATACTTTCGTTACGCTGGTAATTCTTCCACCACTATCAGTAGTATAGTTATATGTTGCAGTCGTTCCATCTGCATATTCAATATAAAAACTCATCATATCCACTGTTAAAGTGGCTACTTCTTTCAACAGTAGCTCCGAGAAAATATTGTCTAGGGTAATGCTTGTGATACGACCTCCACTATCAGTAGTATATTGGTACTGGGCATGATATTGGTGGGTATCTCCCTTTTCAACTGTATAAGTTACATCAATAGTTGTATCCGTCACCACCAAATCAGAAACGATGGTATAAGATATCCCCAGGTCATTGACCTGAGTTTGAATATTATCCACTGAATTACCCACAGTAGAAAGGGAATTTTCAATCCTATAAAAGGTATCAGAAATACTCGGTCTATATCTTCCAACTTCCACCCGGATGTTGTACCGATAAAATGGGTTGTACTCCAGGGATATAATCCTTGTCTTCACATTGATTCCAAGGGGTTTAAATACGATCTGTACATTATCTCCAACAGTAAGGTTTAAAAGCTTAAAGAATGAAATATCATAAGATGAAGCATTTTCTCTAGAATCATGAGATACCGCCACATTTGTAACATTCTTGGAATCCATCACTGGAATATAGTCGGTGCTTCCCCTATGACTTCTTATATTAATGTTATATCCATCATATTCTATTTCTCCACCAAGAATAGCTATATACTGCATAAGGGCTGCCCTTCTTGATACCTCTTGATTAATTTTCATGGTGACGCTTTCTGTAAAATCAACTATACCTACATTAAATGGTGTACCCATTAATAATTGCTCCAGCCCTGTTGCTGGATCTCCTGTAAAGTCAAACTGGGTTATGTTATACATTTCATGGTTTAATACATAAGAAACATGCTCACAGGTCAATGAACAGACAGGAAGGCTACCCTGAAGACTTTTTGAAATTTGAACGATTTCAAAATACTGATCATCTAGTTTAGCGATTTGTTTTACTTTTAATGCTAGGGCTGATTTAGCTAGTACTGTAAAAGAAAGTGTATATTCTCCTTCTAGTGTTTCTCTAACACCCGCACTCATGACTTTTTTAATACTTTGAAGTAAAGTGTTTCCTGCATAGATTTCAATCAAGGCTTATCCTCCTCTCTGTTTTAACTACCTGCTACACCAAGGTTTCTAACGGTGACAGTATTTTGATTCCACTGAAGCTGTGCAATAACACGAGTTAATATATTTCCATCAATAGTAAGTGGTATTGTTACATCAAGTAGAGAACCATCACTTCTTCCTACACTTCCTGAAACCTCTGAATTTAAATCCAAATCAAAATCTGTAGGAATGGTATCCTTCATATCCTTCTCTACTCCACTCATGGCTTCAGTAAAACCTTCGCCAATGCCTTCACTCATATTTGCACCAATGCCTGCAAACACTTTAGATGGTGACCTTATGCCAAGTACACTTTTAACTCCTCTTACAATTCCACCTACCATTCTATCTACTTTACCTTTTAACCAGCCGATCATAGAAGATATACCATCCCATAATCCCCTGGCTATATTCTTACCAATTCCAAGTATTGATGGTATTCCTCTAGCTAACCCCTGGACAATAGCTGATATTATTTGTGGAAGACTAGATACGAGTTGCGGTACTGCTCTAATAATTCCAGCTGCAAGCTGAACTGTTAATTTAATTCCCATCTCTATAATTTTTGGTAGATTTGATACTATAAATGTAACTATGCTAGATATTATCTTTGGTAATGCTTCTACTAATGTGGGAAGTGAGTTTATAAGTCCACCTGCTAGTCCAGTTATTATTTGAAATGCTGCATCAAGAACTAAGTCCATATTTTGGATAAGAGTTTCAGCTATTAAAACTATTGCTTCTACAATGGATGGAATAAGTTCAGGTAAGGCTTCAGCAAGTCCTGTTGCTAGAGTTACTATCATAAGAAGTGCTGTTTCAACAAGTGATGGAAGATTTTCTACTATTCCATTTACAAGAGCAAGCACAAGCTGAAGTGCTCCTTCTGTGATTTGAGGTAGTGCTTCAATAAGACCGCCTACAAGAGTCATTATTATATTAGTAGCAGCTTCAATTAGTGTTGGAAGGTTTTCTAGTATACCATCTACTAGAGCAATAATTAAATCAGGTGCAACTTCTGCTATGGCAGATATTAGTCCAGTTACTACATCAAGAATCTGGGGTAGTATCTCAGTGATCTGTCCTACAGTTTCTCTTGCACCTTCCATAAGGGTTTCTGATGCTCCTTCTTGCCCTGTAATTAAACCTGTTAGTCCATCTAAAATCATAGTAAATCCTGGAAGAAGTTCAGCTGTAATATTGTTTTTAACTCCTGTAAATGAACGAGTTAAATTATCCATAGCATCTGTATAATTTACTGCTGCATCTACTGACTCATCACTCATTACAACTCCTAATTCATTGGCCTTTTCTTTTAGATCTGTTGTACTTTCAGAGGTTTGATTTAAGAGTGCTGCAAGTTCAACTGAAGATCTACCTAGAAGGTCATTAGCTACAGCTGCTTTTTCAGTTTCATCCTCCATCCCTTGCAGTCCAGCTACAGTCATTTCAAATACTTCTTCTCTACTTTTACCTTTTAAATCATCTATAGATATTCCAAGTCTTCCGAACTTTTCAGTAGCAGATGAACTTCCATTTATAGCATCATCTACTGAAGTATTTAATTTCTTAAGTCCATTATCAAGAGAATCAATACTGGCTCCGTTTTGAGATAATACATACTCCCATTCCTGATATCCTTTTCTTGAAAGTCCAATTCTTTGACTAGCCTTATCTATATTGTCTCCTGCTTCTGCTGCATCGTTTGCCATATCATATAACTTTTTACCTGCAGTAACTGCTGCTGTTCCTACTGCTGCCATAGCCGCACCAATTCCAACTGCTAAACCTTTCATTACAGGACCTAGTTTTTCAAACTTTCCACCAGCTTCATCTGCTACATTTGAAGCATCCTTTAATTCATCTGAAAACTTATCAGCTTCTTTTCCAGCTTCACCAAACTCATCACTAGATTCATCAAGGGCTTTATTATTTTTATCAAGTTCCTTTTCCATTTTATTAAGATCAGCATTGGCGTAATTTAACTTCATCTGCCAAGCTTGAGTCCTTTTATCATTTTCCCCAAAGGACTCTGCTGCATTTTTAAGTGCATTCTCAAGAGTTCCTATTTTATTCTTTTGAGTATCTATTTCTTTATTTAATACGGCATTTCTAGCTGTTATTGCTTGAACTGATTTATCTTGTTTATCAAACTCTGATGTAACTAGATTCATTTCAGATTTTAATACTTTAAAATTTCTATTAATATCTCTTAGGGAATTTTTAAATTCCTTTTCACCTTCAACTCCTATCTTAAAACCAAAATTATCACTCACTACCTCACCTCCCTTCTGCTTTTAGGCATGAAAAAAGACACCTATATTTGAAGTGCCATCAGATCTACAATCCATATGGAATTACATCATCAATAGATATATCTCTCTTAGGTTTTGAAATACCAATAAACTGTTTATGGCATTCCCAAAGATCCATTAAGTATCCCATAGGCATTAGCCATACTTCTTTTTCTTTTCTATTTAAATGAGCTGTTCCAAAATAAATAAGTCGAGTAAACAATTCCCCATCGCTTACTCGACTACTTCGTTTTTTGATTCTTCACTCTTTATATCCCTCTTTGTTCCAACTATCATACTATTCATAATGGCATTTTTGTAATTTGCTAAATCAAATGGTGTAGTTAAAAGTTCTACTTCTTCCTCAGTTAATAGTTCTTTTTTTTCTTCTTTATTCTTTAGATTGTGAATCTTAATAGACTGATTTGAAAGAAGTGTAATAAGCCATACAACTTCATCAATTGCGAGCTCAAAGTTCTCAGATTTCATTAACTTTTCACCTAAATTTTCAAGTCCCCCGTATCTTTTAGATATCTCTTTTGTAGCTTTGGTGGTAAGGATCATTTTAAATTCCCTTCCACCTATATTAATATTTGTACTTCTATCTTCTGCTGCTTCATCAAGTGTTAATTTATTTTCTTCTACCATTTAAACCCCTCCATTAAGATACTGTTACTGTTGCTACATCAGTTGTTACACTTGTTGTACCATTTGAGTTTAATTTGCAATAATAGTAATAAGTGTCTGCTAAAAGATCAGTTGGAATATCAAAGCTTGCTGATGTTTCTCCATTTATTTCAGTTCCTCCCGTAGAACTATTTGTCGTATTTTCATACCACTGATAAGTTACTGGATCACTTGTATTTGTAGTTGCAACAACAGATAGACTTCCTGTAATACTTCCAGCTGTAACTTCAGTTAAACTTGCTGGTTGAGTTGTAATCGTAATTAGTGGAGTTATTGGTGTAAAGTCTGGTTCATAGACCTTAGTAAACCAGCTGGTTATTGTAGATACCGCTACCCCATTATCTCCTTCAGTTACTTCTGCTTTCCAAGGATGCTTATTTTCTGTATCTAGTTTGTTTCTTCTAAATACTGCACCTTCTATAACTGGACTAGAAAAAGTAATAGAGTCCCCTTTAGTTGCAAGGCTTGTAGCTGGAACGCTAAACATTACTCTATATAACCAGAAATATCTATACTTTCCATTTGCCTTCTTTGCTCTAAACCCAATAGCTACTGGATTTCCTCCGTCTTCACTTCTTGATACTACTACATTATTACTATCTATCTTACATCCCGTTAAATCTTGGGCTACTAAAGAACCTATATCATCGATTCCAAGGGTTAAGGCTCCACTTTTAAATTCTTTCACTACTTCAGATGCACCATCATCAGCATAAAGAATTGCTTCAATTAGCTCTACACTTAGTTCCGCTGTCATGGCTTTTGCTAGAACCTTAGGTGTCGAGTATGTCTCTATTCCATTTTCATCTTCTGTTATTTTTGCATAATATAGACTGTCAAGTCCTATTGTTGCCATTTAATCATACCTCCATTTCATATTGTTTCATTACATCTATAGCGTAATGAAAATATTTTGTATCACTTTCAAAACCTACATACTGCTGACCCGTTACGGTAATGTCATTATTTAATAGTAGTTTTGTTATTTCTTTTTTTCTTTTTATATAGTTATTTTTAGTAAATAAAGAAATCCTTGCTTCTGATATTTCACTGTGGGCCTTGTCATTTGCATATAGGGTTAATCTATCTACTACGGGAGTTAGGACAATATATTCATCTGGTGGTGTTTCTGAAAAAGTTCCGGTTTCTATTGAGATCTTTAGAGGATTTAATATTGTATTTATGTCTTTTAATAAACTCATATCTTTTCTATCTCCTTATCAAGTGCAGTCTTCATAGCCTCTATACAAGGTTTTCTTGATTGTGACTTTGTTGTTTTTAACCAAGGTTTAGGAGGTTGACCAGATTTTCCGTATTCTATAACTGCAGCTTTAAGTGCATTTGATACACCTTTACTATCTTTGCTTTTAGGCGCTCCAACTCTTAACATCCAGTTACCTTTGTTGTCTTGCTCTGGCTTTGTGCTTTCAATAGCTTTTAAAAGTTCCCCAGTAGACTCTGAAGGTTCTTTTGTACCCTGACCAATTCTAAGTGATAGATTATTCTTTGCCTTTTCTACTGCAGGCTCAGCTCCCTTTTCAAGTACTCTTGGTACAATATCATCCAATTTATTATTCAACCCAGAGACTTTTTTCAGAAAATCTTCAGGCATTTTAAAAGATGCTTTTGCCACATTATCACCCCTTTGAACCAGTAATCTTTTCAGCTAACGCTTCAATATACATTCCTTTGTCTCTTATATCATCTACGCTTATAATGTTATATTTAATTCCTTTACTCACAATAAACTGATCTGTTGTAATATCTATGTTTGGAGGTTTTCTGAACTGGAACATTGTAGTGGCCTTTGTAAAACTTGCTCTATTTTTCCACATTTCACTTCCATGTCTTTCTTCTTTATATGCTCTTACTTTAACTATCAAATTAGGTTTCTCTTTAGAAAACCCCTCACTATCTTTAACTACTTTTTCTTCATATATATCAATTAAGCTTTGCATCTTACCAAAACTCATATGACCACATCCCGATTTAAATGAAGAAGCATATTAACCACTTTCCATACTTGATTACTTGCATCTACTTTATCCTGGAAAAAGCCAGCAGTACTACCATCTCTACTTTCATAGAAGTGAGACGATAGCATTATGACAGCTTGTTCTGTTGTAGGATCCATTGGGTTTTCTTTATAAAATCCTGATGGCTTTTTCTGATAGTTTTCTGCATAAGATATGGAAGCTCCTATAAGACTTAAAATAAGATCATTATCTTCATTGTGATCTAGTATTAAGTTCTTTTTAACCCTTTCAAGTAAAGCCGTCATAATGCTCATCCCCTTTCTTTACTCCATATCCATAAGCCCTGCATATTTTAACTTTTCAAGAAGTAAATTAAAATCTGTCTTTAGTTCTGCTACTGTTGTAGCTGTGCTATCAGGTTGAGCTGCTGCTCTAATTAAAGGCTTACCGTTTAATAGAAGTACCCCTGTTTCGGTTACTTCAAGTACTCCATTTACAATCCACTTTTCTCCGCCACGTTCTTTATAGTTCTTTATATTACTCATCTAACCACCTAGGCTTTCATCTTTAATATTTTAATAGCTTCAGGAAGAATTAGTTTTCCATCTACTCTTTGACTTGCTTTAAACCCTACTTGACCAGTTGCTGCAAATAACTCATTAAGTCTTTGGAAAGATCTACCTTGTCTATCTGCAACCCAATAATATCCAAAGTCACCAAAAGCTATAGGTTTAGTTCCTGCTTGAGCTGTTGGAATATAAGACGAAGTCTTTACTGGCCTATTAAGAATAGTATCTGGCTCTCCTGCTTTTATTGAAGGAACCCATAGATACTGTCCATTTCCATCTTTTAGTTTTCTAATTTCTTTTACAGTTGAATCATTCATTACAAATGTTGCCTTTTTTCTATATGGAGATTTTAGAGAATAGAATAAATCTAGTATCTCATCAAGTTTTATAACAGATTGAGTAGCAGCTGTTACACCAATTTCTCCTCCACCAGTTGTATTAAATATTCCAGTAGGTTTTCCTACTCCATCCCCAATAAAGAATGCTTCTTCTTCCTTAGATCCAATACGTCTTGCAAATTCTTTAGCAATATATCTCTCTAAATTAAAAACACTATCATTAAGGAGTTCTTCTGAAACCTTAATCATAGTGGCTAGTTTGTATGCACCTATTGAAACTTGTGTGAAAGCATCATCTGATTCTGGGATTGCACCTTCTTCATCAACCCATGATGCAGTACCCTTTGAAGCTACTACTGGTATTTTTCTATCTCCTGATGATGTAGTTATTACTTTAGCAAGTTGTCTAAAGATATTCTCTTCAAGAAGTCCTTCAACTAATGTCCTTTCAAACTCATCTGGAACTAAATATCCTCCTTCACTATCTGTTCCTATCTTTAGTGTGTTTTTAATCTCATAGTTATCCTTGTTTCTCATTTGATTCCAGAAAGCCTTTTTATACTCATCAGATGCTCTTCCTGTCTTCTCATCATCTATATTGTTATTTGGAGTATTTCTTATTGGATTTGAAGTAGGCTTTGATAGTTCTAAATCCACCACTGCTTGTCTTTCAAGTCTTTCTATTTCCTTACCAAGATTTACTACATCAGCTTCCATTCTTTCATAAGTTTCAGTGTCTTCTCCTGAAAGCATTCCATTTTCATTTCTTCTTGAATCTAAAAAAGCCTTGGTAGACTCCCAAAGCTTAGCTCTCTTTTCTCTTAATTCAATTATTTTATTCAAATTTATCCCTCCATTATTTTATTAGATTTAATCTTTTTTCTAACTCTTGATGTGTTGTACCAGTATTAATTATTGGTTTCTCTTTTTTGGGTAGCCTATCAAGTAGTGAATTTACAGCTACCATATTACTAAATGTCAAACCTTCTACTTCTTCAGGTTCTTCTTCTTTTGAAAACATTATATTGTCTACAAATCCAAGTTCTATTGCCTTTTTAGCATTAAACCAACTTTCTGCATCCATTAGATTAGATAGCTTAACTCTTGAAAGCCCAGTCTTTATTTCATAAGCATTTATTATGCTTTCTTTTACTTCTGATAACATAGCTTTTGCTTTTTCCATTTCAAATGCATCTCCAAAAGCCATAGTTAGTGGATTGTGGATCATCATAAGACCAGTTGGTGAAATCTGAACTTCTGTTCCAGCCATAGCAATTACTGATGCCGCACTAGCTGCGATTCCATCAATCTTTACAGTAACATCTCCCTTATACTCCATAAGCATGTTATATATCTGTGAAGCTGCTATACAATCTCCACCTGGGCTGTTGATCCATACAGTAATATTTCCTTCTCCACTATTTAATTCATCCTTAAATATTTGGGGTGTAACTTCATCTCCATACCAGGTTTCCTCAGATATTACTCCATTTAGAAAAAGTGTTCTTTCATCTTCATTCTTTATCCAGTTCCAAAACTTCTTCATCTTCATCACCCCCAGTTTTATCTTTTACAAATGCTCCAACTTCTTTAAGTTTTAGCATATTTCCATTAACCATATATGTGTCTCCTCCTTCTCCTTCAGGAATAGGATTCATGTTTTCTAGTCTTCTTACATCATTTGGAGACATAAAACCATTTTGTATGCCAGTTGCATATCCTTGCATTCTTGAATTATAGTCACCTCGAAGAAGCCCTTCTACTACAAAGCTAACAAAGTATTTTTTTCTTTCAGAATCGGTAAATAAAGCCTTATTTATAGACTGCTCTATTCTGACCAACCAAGGCCTTATTGTGTGGACCACAAAGCTTATCGATTGATGTTCTATATTAGAAAATGTAGCCTTATCCAGACTTGCTACCAAGTGAGGTGGGACTCTAAATATCCTGCATATCTCTTCAGTTTGAAACTTTCTAGTTTCAAGAAACTGTGCCTGTTCTGGAGGAATGCCTATAGATTGAAACTTCATACCCTCTTCTAAAACTGCTACTTTATGAGAATTAGAACTTCCTTGATATACTGCATTCCAGCTATCTCTTACTCTAGCTGGATCTTTTACAACCCCAGGGTGTTCTAACACACCGCCTGGGTTTGCTCCATTTGAAAAGAACTTAGCTCCATATTCTTCAGTTGCTAGTGCCATTCCAATAGTGTTTTTAGCCATAGCAATTGGAGAATATCCAATAAGACCATCAAATCCTAGGCCTGGAATGTGTAAAACATCGTGAGAATGAAGGATATATTCTTCTCCATTTTTATTATAAATGTAGTAAATATCACCATTTTCACTTCTATTTACTGTCATCTTATCTGGCATTAAGGGATAAAGTGCTATTACTTTTCCTCTTCCATCACGAATAATCTGTGCATAGGCATTTCCCCATAATAAAAGATGACCCATAAGTGTTTCTCTAAACACAAATGAAGTCATCTCAGGGTTTGGTGCATCTGAAAGCAGATAGTATATTGGGTGGTCTCTTGCTTTTTCCTTACCATCAGCTTTCGATTTATATGTGTGTAAGGGTAGTGAAGCTATTGTTTCAGCTAGTATTCTAACACAGGCATAAACTGCTGTTGTTTGCATAGCTGTTGTTTCATTTACAGTTTTTCCACTAGTAGTAGATCCAAAGAAAAAACTATATGTGCTTCCAAAGAAGCTATTTGTCGGTTTGTCTCTTGCTTTAAACAATCTTGAAAATATTGATATTTTGATCACCTCCTATAGTACAAGTATCCCTCTTTCATCATACACACTCCCGCCATTATTTCCTTCATTCCTTATAGCTCTATCAAGTGCCATGATTGTAGCTACTGCACCGTCTATCTTCTCGGTACTTTTTTCTTTATCTGGCTTTATGTTTCCAGCAGGATCAGTTTTTATATAAATATTATCCATCATCCATCTTAGTACTGGGTTTCCTCCATGAGATAGTTTCTTTTCAAGTGTTAGCTTCATAAGTTCTTTAGTAGGCGGACTCATATCCTTATACCCTTGACCAAATGGTACTACAGTAAAACCCATGCCATCTAGGTTTTGTGTCATCTGAACTGCTCCCCATCTATCGAAGGCTATTTCTCTAATATTATATTTAGTTCCAAGTTCCTCTATAAAAGTTTCAATAAATCCGTAGTGAACTACATTTCCTTCTGTTGTTTTAATATATCCTTGCCTTTCCCAGGTGTCATAAGGTACATGGTCCCTTCTCACTCTTAGTCTTAGGTTTTCCTCTGGTATCCAAAAGTACGGAAGAATAATATAATTTTCATCTTCAGTCCTTGCTGGAAATACTAATACAAATGCTGTTATATCTATTGAACTTGAAAGGTCTAATCCTCCATAGCAAATTCTACCTTCAAGTTCTTCTGGATTAACTGGTAAGTTGCATAAATCCCATTTTTCCATAGGCATCCATCTTACAGATTGTTTTACCCATTGATTAAGTCTAAGTTGGCGGAATAGGTTCTCCTCTGCTGGGTTTTGTTTAGCATTCTCACAAGCTATAGCCATCTTTTCTTCAGGTACAGTAACCCCCAGTGAAGGATTAGCTTTTCTCCAAACTTTAGGATCAGTCCAATCTTCATCATCTTTTGCTCCGTATATTGTTGGATAAAATGTCTGGTCATGTTTTCTGCCTTCTATTATATCTTCTGCCTTTTGATGTATTTCAAATCCAATACTATGTCTATCATTTCCTGCTGTAGTTATTAAGAAATTAATAGGTTGCCTTCTTGCATCAGCAGCACCATGAGTCATTACATTAAACATTTCCCTATTGGCAACATGTGTCTCATCGAATAATACTGCATGAGGGTTTATACCATGTTTTGAAAATGCTTCACTAGATAATACTTGATAAAATGAGTTCATAGCAGGATACACTATTCTCTTTTGAGATGCTACTATTTTAAGTCTTTTCCTAAGTGCTGGGGAAAGTCCTATCATATCTACTGCTACTTGATATATTAAACTGGCCTGTGCTCTATCTGCTGCACAGCTATAAACTTCAGCTCCCCATTCCCCATCTGCAAGTAACATATATAAAGCTATGGCTGCTCCCAGTTCAGTCTTACCTTGTTTTTTAGGTATTTCTACATACCCTGTATTAAACTGCCTGTATCCATCTTCTTTTATTACTCCAAACAGGTTACGAATTATTTCTTTTTGCCATGGTAGTAATATAAATGGCTTGTTATGCCACTCACCTTTGGTGTGTTTTAAATTTTCTATAAAATTTATTACATACTCTGACTTTTCACTATCATAATAAGATGTGGGTAGCATAAATTTAGTTGGAATAAATTCTTCATTCATTATACTTCCACCTCCTAAAATGTTTATTTATCAACTACTCTAAGCATTTTTTCCATTGGATCATAGGCTTCACTTCCATTATCAATAGACAATCTACTTCTTGATGATGGAGTGAGTCCAAATTGCTCGGAGAATTTATTCATAGCTTTCATATATGTTTGGGCGATGGATACTTGCGGCACTTGTTGCCAATAGCCTGATGGTGTTTTTACTATAGTTCCATGTTTAGATATAAATTCTTCAGCTTCTTTCCATCTAGCATAAGCTTGACAGTAACCAGCAAAAGAAGCCATATCTACTTCAGTTAATATTCCTAGATGCTCTAATTGTTTAGCTAGTCTTTTCCATTCTTTCTTTGCTTCTGGTTCAAGCCATGTTGGGCATCTTGGCGCTTTCTTTTCAGGCTTTGGTTCCTTTTCATTAAGTGCTCTTTTTCCTGGATTTCCTTCAAGTTCTTTTATTGCAGTAGGCTTTGGTTTCCTTCCTCTTGTAGCCATAAGTATCACCTCCCAATCAAAAAGAAGCCCAACTTTGGACTCCTTTGTATGTTCTATTTTCCTATTCCTTTAAAATTGTATTTTCCTTTCTTTACTTCTTCTGCTTCAGCATCTCTAGCTTCTTCATATCTTGGATCTTTGATTTCTTTGTCTTTACACTCTAAGCAGATGCAATCTTCATTAAACATTGACATTATCCTTCCGCTTTCTAAGCTTTTTCTGCATCTGTCACGATATTTCTTGCTAAAAAACTTATCCAACTAAACACACCTCCCCGGTCTTTGATTCGAATAATTCAAAGGGTAATTGCCCCTAGACCTTTTTTAACAGCCGTCACGTGGGAAACTGTGGGCTTAGACTTTCTTTGATTTGCTTGTTTCCAAGGCTTTATCAAGATATTTTAAGTTAAAATCAAAACCTTCATATCCTTCTTTTACAGCTTCAAGATATCTTTTACTTGGAAGGTTTAAATGAATTCTGTCTTTCATTTTGTTAGTCATAATATAAGCAAAAGCTTCTATTAATTCACCCGTTTCAAGTTCTACTGGAATATTTTCTTTATAGTAAAAGTTTGGATATCCTTCATACCTATCTAGTTCTTTTTCATCACTAGGCTGTACCTCCCAGATTACTACTGGCACTTCTTTATCTACTTTAGGTTCTATAGTTAAATATGCATTTCCAGGTGAACCTTTAAAAAGCAATCTATATCCTTTAAGAATTCCCTTTCCATAAACCTTTGCTGTCCTGCAGCGGTACTCCATTTGCTTTAGATTTAAGTTAGATCCATAAGCTATATACAATCTTTTCACCTTTATCACCCTTTCATATTCCTTTACTGCCCAACAGTTTCGCCTGTGTTGGCTTTATATCTTGCCTTGGTATAAAACTACCCTTCTTTAAGTCTTAAGAGGGGTTTCCCCCTCTGTGGCTTTAGGCTAGTTCCTGAAATCTCCACGCTGCACTTCCTTCTAGGTGCTTGCAAAGGTGGTCTCTCGGGTTTTTAAATTCTTTTCCTATAAAGCCAATTCTATTAAGCCAAGTTCTCATTGCAAATTTTGGGTTGTCTATCTGTGGCTTTTTACTGCTTGCGAATTTTTGGGTTAAAGCTTGGTTATTCATTGCCAAGGATAAAAGGATGTAGCTTCTTATTTTTCCTGCGTGAAGATTTCCATTAAATCCCCTAAGTTCTACTGTCCCTACTCCGTTGAAAAAGCTGTGTAGGTTTAGGAAGTGGTATCTGCTATCATGGTAATGCCTGCCTCTGCCACCATAGTAACCTTCGTACCAAATATCCTCTATCTCTTTAAAAGTTTTAGGTTTTTTCTTGTTCATCTTTTGGACTAAAGTCTCATCCATTTTTCTACAGTATCTTATTCTTTCTTGTTTTATCTGTAGGCTTGTATATAGTAGGTCGTTTCTTGAATAAATTATGTTCATAAAATTTCTAAGGCTTCTTGGGCTATGGTCTCTGCCGTTTAGGTGTATGTGTATGCCTGTAGTGGAGTTTGGAAATCCTCCAGCCTTTCTTAGTTTTCTTGCCATCTCTTGTAGAGTGTCTATGTCTTTTTCATAGGTTAAGATTGGGCTTACAATTTCTACGCTGTATTCTCTTCCCGCTGTTGTCCTAGTTCCATTTACTTTTCTTTGACATCTCAAGCTTCCATCATAAACTATACTCCAAGTTCTTCCTTCGTTATCACTTACCCTAAAGTTTCCACCTTGTCTTCGTGAGCTTCCTTGTAGATGTTCGGCTATTACTTTTGCTGCTTTTTCTCTTGTGATTCCTGTTAGTTCAATTTCAATCCCAAATTTCCTTGTAAGCATTGTATTTACCTCCTTCTGGTGTGTTTTTCTTATGTACATATATCACTCAGAAGGAGGTAAATAGCAAGTACTATTTTTTAAATAAACACATTATCTTAATATATTTCTACATATTCACTTATTGTAGCTAGCGCTTCTAGATATGATTTTGAACTTGTTACTCTTTTAATCATTTCATCTGCATTTTCTTTTAAGTCTGCTTCTTTTAGTGTTTTATAAGCAATGCCCATTAAATTAAATATGTTTCCGTCTTCTCCTATTAATTTGCACTTAGGCTTCATCACTTTCACCTGGCTTTCTAAAAGCAGAATTTCCTGAAAGATTTTTAAGAAGTTCTTTTCTAGCTTCTTTATATTCATCACCTATCATCCCAAGCCTCATAAGCCATGCTCTAAAGGTGTATTTTTCATTATCTGTATTTACTGGCTTTTTAGAAGCATACTTTAATTCCTTTGACTTCTCGTTTAGAAGTCCAAAGAATAAGGTTGCAGATCTAGCTAAATCTGTTTTTATTGTAAATATGATGTTTTCATTTTCAATTCTTATGTTTTCACTTTCTAGTGTAGATTTAAATTCTTCTAGTGAATCTATCTTATTAAGCTTTTCTATGATTTCAGTTTCTAATATATCTTTATCAAGTTGAAATGACTTCTTAATTAATACTTGTCTGCTGTAAATCATATTGACTAGATTTTTTAAAGTGTTTTCATTATATCCTTCTAGCGGAATAGCTATCTCTACAGTAGTAGCAGTTTCTTCTGCTGGGTTTAGAATTTCTTCTAGCTCCACTTCTTCGCCTGTTCCGTTTTTAATTTTTCCTTCTCTACCTACTATGAATTCTCCAACTTGGTATGAGAAACTTGGTACTCCCAGATATTTAGGTTTTATGCCTAGATGTTTACCTATGGTTTTAACTTTTTCTTTTCTATCCATTTCAAACCCTCCTATATTTTTGTTACTTACATATATCACTCAAAGTCATGTATTAAGCAAGTTATATTTTAAAATACATCGAGGGTTTATAGGAAAGTTAAATTTAAAAGCCACACAGGGCAAACTGTGGGCCCCGATTACTCATTGTTTTTTATAACTTCACTGTATTTAATTTTCTTTCCGTCTCTTAAAAGATATACTTCCTTTTCTGTCCCTACTTTTTCTATATACCTTTTAACAATTACATCTGTATATTTCTCATCAAGTTCTATAGTATGGCATATTCTATTAGTTTCTTCACAAGCAATAAGTGTAGAACCACTTCCTCCAAAGGGATCTAAAACTATACAATTACTCATGCTACTATTTTGTATTGGATAAGCACACAGTGCTACTGGCTTCATTGTTGGATGTAGTTCATTCTTTGAAGGCCTATCGAAATTCCATATTGTACTTTGCTTTCTATCAGAGTACCATCTATGTCTTCCATCTTTTCTCCAGCCAAAAAGAACAGGTTCATGTTTCCACTGATATGGACTTCTTCCAAGAACTAGACTTTGCTTGGCCCAGATACATACTCCAGAGAGATAAAACCCAGCATCTATAAAAGCTTTTCTAAAATTAAGTCCTTCTGTATCTGCATGAAATACATATATTGAAGCATCCTTTTCCATTACATTAAACATATTTTTAAAAGAAGATAAAAGAAAACTATAAAAATCTTTATCTTTCATATCATCATTTTGAATTGTCCCAGCTTTAGATTCATAGGCAACATTATATGGGGGATCTGTTACTGTTAGATTTGCTTTCTTTCCATCCATTAAAATTTTATATGTTTCTTCATCTGTACTATCACCACAAATAAGTCTGTGCCTACCGAGTAGCCATAAGTCTCCTTGCTTAGATATTGCCGGCTCTTTTAATTCTTCATCAACATCAAAATCATCTTCTTCAACATCTTTATCATGAAGCTGACTAAACATCTCATCTAGTTCTGGTGGCTCAAATCCAGTAAATTCTATATCGAAATTTGAATCCTTTAAATCATCAATCAAATCTTTTAATAGAGCTGCATCCCAAGATCCGCTGATTTTATTAAGAGCTATATTCAATGCCTTCTCTTTCGTTTTATCTATTTCAATTACTACACAATCAACTTCTGTAAAACCTAAATCTCTTAATACTTTTAATCTTTGATGCCCGCCAATTATAGTATCATCCGAGTTTATTATTATTGGATCTACATATCCAAACTCAGTAATACTATTTTTTATTTTTTCATATTCTTTATCTCCAGGCTTTAAATCTTTTCTCGGATTGTACTCAGCTGGTGTTAATTTATTTATATCTCTTTTTTCAAATTTCATTTTCTTCACTCCAAAATCTATATTTTATGTAGCAATCATGGCTACAGAATTTTCTTTTCTTATTTCCATAAACACTAAATTCTTCTCCGCAATAAAGGCAAGTGTGTTTATATGTTGAAGCTTCTCTTTGAACTGTTTTATCTTGATTTTCTTTCCACCAAGTTCTCCTGCATTTATCTGAACAGTATTTTCTAGGTCTACCTTTATTTTTGACTTTCATAAATTTACCGCAGTTAAGACAGAGAAGTTTTTTATCTTTCATCACTTCGATATTTAAACTAACTATCTTCCCATTTCCACCTAAGTTATTTCTTCTGCAAAAGGATCTAACTGTATCTCTGGTTAACCCTAGCATAGTTCCTATGGCTTTATATCCTAGACCTTCTTTTCTTAATTTGTATATTTCTTGTCTTTCATAATCAGTCATAAGAATTCACTTCCTATATTTGTGTAAATATATATAAGCATAAAAAGCTCATAGCCTATGGGGTGTAAAGGCTACAAGCTTTTTATGGAGTTTTTTTATACTATTTGGCAAAATAAAAACCACTATCAAATGTAGTGGTTACAATACTTACAGATATATTTTTTATATTTTCTACACCCCCACCCCTTTAATTGTGCGAAATCACACGCGTTAGGGGGCGGCGGTCCTGATGTGTTAAAGTTGTAGAGATTAGATACCCCCTACCCTAGAGAGTTTTTAGTTTCGCCAAATAGTATAGCAAAAGTGATACACTTTATTAGATTTTTAATACTATTACGCGTAAATAAAAAATAATTATAAGTCTATAATCATTGTAACTACTGATGTATAGAGGTTTGTTTTTAATATATTATTTGATTTGAACCCCCAGTGAGGAGGGTTGTGTTTTGTTTTTAGTATTTATATTCTTCATACCTATCCTCTGTCATCGTCTTCTTATCATGGCAGCTCTTACATAAGGCTTGCCAGTTACTTTCATCCCAGAATAGTTTTTTGTCTCCTCTATGTGGAGTGATGTGGTCTACCACTGCAGCTTCAATAAGTTTACCATCTTCAAGGCACTGGACACACAGTGGATTAGCTTTAAGAAATCTTCTCCTAGCTTTTCTCCATCTACTATCGTATCCTCTCCTTCTTGCACTCTTTCTTTCATATAGCTTCTTATGTTCCTCACAGAATCTCTTGTCAGTTAGTTCAGGACACCCTGGATGCTTACAAGGTTTCAGTGGTTTTCTTGGCATTTGATTTCACCTTCCTTTTTCCATGAGGACATCCCGACCACGATATTCTTTTAAGCTTCCCTCCGTTTGGTGTTGTATTTAATAGGGCCTTATGGTACTGGCTCTTGGGGTTACTACATTCATATGCATCCCACTTTGAATCTGATGCGTCTTTATCTACTTTAGCAAACCTACATGATATGCATTTAATCATAAGCTACCTCCTAAAATTGGGCATAGAAAAAGCCCTAAAGCTAAATGCTCTAAGGCTTGATGTTATAAAAAATACGAGTTGGTGCAGGCACCCTCTCGCGAAAAACTATTAAGTTTTTGTTCCATACTATTTTATCATTTTTAATGCTTATCTCTGTCTTTATTTAAATCATTGTCACTGAACTTTCCCAATAATATCGTTTATATCAAATGGGGGTATTAATTCTCGATGATGTTGATAGCCTACATATTGATCATATTGTAATCTACCTAGTAATACAAAGGGAGCTATCCCAATCTCCTCTGAGTATTCAACTATATTACTTTTTAATTTACAATTATAGTTATCGATAAAAAACCTATACTGTTCCTCTGAAATCAAGTAATTACGGGCTTCCAAATCAGCTTCATCTTCTTGTTTGTCATTATCATAGCTAATATGAGATTTCTTGCCTGAATGGTTAATTAAATGAGCTAGCTCATGAAATAAAGTAAACCAAAACCCATCTGATCTTTTTCCCATTCCACTTAAAGCTAAAATTGCTTTATCATTTCTCCAGATTGTAGCTCCACATATATATGTTTTAGGAATATAAGGTATTAAAAGTAAAACTATGCCACATTCAGCACATAATCTTTGCATTTCTGGGAAAAATTCATCCGGTTGTTTCATAGTCATTTCTCTAAATATTGGTATTAAACTTTTAAGCTTTCTTCTATTAAACTTATCTACATCAATATTTAATGCTTCTGTCTCAGCTCTTCTTATCCAAGCTAATACTCCCAAATCAGATATTTCCTTTATCTCCTTCTGTTTTCTAAAAGCAACACTATATGAAGGTTCCACAGAGCCTAGTTCAGCAACACCAAAGAAGCTCCTACAATTAAATACCCTTTCTCTTCTATCTGATGTTTCTTTTACCCATCCAAATTCACTCATCTCTTTATATGGTATATCTTTTAATTTATTTAAATCATCCGTTAGCTTCTCTTGTTCTTCTAATCTAGCTTTATTTAATTGATAGTTAGTTTCTAAGTTCATCCAGAATTGTGCACTTGGCCCTATAACTGATTCTAACTTTAGAGCTGTATCATAGGTGATTGGAGCATTACCATTAAGAATATTACTTAAATGCTTTGTTGTTATATCTAATCTAGCTGCTAATTCTTTTTGATTCATACCTAAAAAAACCATATTCTCTCTGATAGTTTCTCCTGGAGCAATAGCAATAGTAGGTATAAAATTATTATTATCTTTTTTGTTTGCCATGGTAATCAGTCACCTCCTCAATTCTTACGATATCAATACTCTTTAATTCATTTAAATCTCCATTTTCTCCTAGAATAGGTTTAATAACTAATCTAAAAGGGTGGACTAAATTTATAGCATATTCATCTGATCTTGTTCCCTTTAGCCTATGAAGTCTAGCCGATGGAATATACTGAATATCTAATAAGCTAGTTGCTGCTAGTAATTCTGATACTCTTTGAGTTAGCTTTATTCCAATATCTTTTCCATATTGCTTCTGTGCTTTTTTAGGATTTTCGCACTGTTTTTTAAGCTTTTGTGTTCTATATTCTACTTTCATTATATGTTATTATACCCCCAATGTCAATAAATTATTAACCTATCAGGTTATTTTTTGCATTCCGATTCTAAGGTTATAATAACAATATACTATTAATCGATACTTTTTACAAATAAAATATCTTTTTTTGAAGAATAAACACAGAAAAAGCCCTAAAGCAAATTCTCTAAGGCTATCCATATCTTTCTTTTTTTATTCTTTTATAGACTTCTTTTAATTCTGGTGGCATCTTCTTATAAGATTCCACCATTCGAATATGATATTTACAGTATGTGCTGTGCCTTTCAGCTTCCATTCTGCATCCATCATATTCACATATCCTTATCTTTTTCACTTCTATCGCTCCTATAAAAAAATAGCCCGACAGAATTAACTGGGGCTATTTGAATATCAATTATTAATTTTCTATACATCTTTACACTTTATACTATAACACTCATCAACCCCTCTGTCTAGTCGCATTAGGTCGCATTTTTAAAACCTCATCAACCTCCTTTAAAGCTTTCTTATGGTTTCTAAATACCGTACTTCTATCGTACCCCATAGCTGTTACTATATCTTCCCACTCTTTTCCTGTTATATATCTCATTTTAAGAATTAATCTATATCTTATATCCTTTACCTGTTTAATAGTTCCTGTTATTTCCTTTTTCAAATCAACATATTCATCTATGTCATCATTTATCTCATTACTTAAGTCTATTAGTCTTACAGTTGCATCTTCCATAGAGCTTATAGTAACTTTTCCTCCTGATACCTTTTCCTGAGTAAAATCTACAGTAGTCCTTTTAGCTAGTGCTTCTATTTCTTCTTTTTGCTCTAGCTTATTATTTATAACTCTATTAAGCCATAAAGCTTGAGATAGATATTCTTTAGCCTCCATAGCTACACCTCCAAATGAGTACCATAGTATTTCTCGGTGATATGCTCTTGTTTCTCCTTATCTAAGGACTTTATTCTTTTAATAACTTCTTCTTCATCTATTTTTAATTGTTCTTTGGTTTTATAAAATCCGCATTCTATTCCTCCACATTTTCTAATTTTTAAAGCTTTACATCTACCAATCTTATAAGCAAAACAGTTCTCCATTATCTATCTCCTCCTATAGGTCTACAGTGTATATCATGGTATCTTATTGGTATTTTCATTTCTTTAGCTTTTTCTATTTCTATAGACATTCCTGTAGATATTCTACTTCCAAACACCCATAATTCCTGACACTTTGAAAGAAGTATCAGTCCCATTTCAAGTCCTAGTTGTCTTTCTTCATGCACGTCCTCATTTAAAAATCTAGGATACATGAGATGTGGTATTATTGGAACTTGTCTTTTACTTGTAGCGTATCTACCGTATCTTTTAGCTCTTATTGTGTTTACCTCAATATCTCCTTTATACGGACTACATATAAATACTATTTTCTTTTCATTTTCTATATTTTTTATAGCTTCATGTGCTGTTGGATCTAAATATCCTTCATTGTTATATAACATTTTCTTTTCCCCCTATTCTAGCTTTTACAGCTTTTAGTAGTTCTTCTTGGTTTATATGCTTTTTATCAAGTGCTCTCATTACATCTTCATCAACTGTTCCTTTTGATATTATGTGATGAATTATTACATTTTCCTTTTGTCCTTGTCTATGCAGTCTTGCATTGGCTTGTTGGTACAACTCTAAGCTCCATGTAAGTCCAAACCAGACTATAATGTTTCCTCCAGCTTGAAGATTAAGTCCATGTCCCGCTGAAGCTGGATGTGTTAGCATTACTTCTACTTTTCCTTTATTCCATTCATCAATATCTTTTCTAGTTTCAAGAACTCTTACATTTTTTAAGTGATCTTTAATTCTATCTTTATCATGCTTGTACGAATAAAAGATTAATACTGGTTTTCCATTAGCAGCTTCTATTAATTCATCTAGTGCTTTAAGCTTTTCATCGTGTATTACTTCTACTTCTCCATCCTCGTCATAGATAGCACCATTTGAAAATTGTAAAAGTTTATTAGTAAGTGCTGCAGCATTATTTGCTACTATGTCCGTTTCTTTAAGCGGTAGAAGTAAGTCTCTTTCAAGCCTTTTATATTTCTCTTTTATCTTTTCAGGAAGACTAATTTCTATTTTGTTATTAATTCTATCTGGCATATTGAGATAATCTTCAGCTTTCATGCTTACACATATATCTGATAGCTTTTGGTGTATTTCTTCTTTAGCATATTCTCTTGGCTTGTATGAAAAGACTACGTGTTGGTTTCTCTTGTCTGGTAAGAAGTATTTATCCCTATAGCTTGTTACAGTTCTTCCAAGTCTCTCCCCACCATCAAGCAGGTAAACTTGAGCCCATAGATCCAGTAGACTATTTGGACTTGGGGTTCCAGTAAGGCCCACTACTCTTTTCATGCAAGGTCTAATTTTCTTTAATGCTTTAAATCTTGCAGCTCTATGAGATTTAAAACTTGATAGTTCATCTATTACTACCATGTCAAATGGCCAATCTTTACCAAGCATATCTACAAGCCATTTCACATTTTCTCTATTTATAATATAGATGTCAGCCTTTGCATTAAGTGCTTCTATCCTTTTCTTTTTATTTCCAAGCACCTTTGATATTTTAAGGTCCTTTAAATGATCCCACTTATATAATTCAGCATCCCAGGTAGATTCTGCTACTCTAAGTGGTGCTATTACTAAAACTTTTGCTATATCAAAGTAATCAAACATTAAATCAAATATAGCTGTTAGAGTAATTACTGTTTTTCCTAAGCCCATATCTAAAAACAGACCTGACTTTTTATTTTCTATTATAAAATCTTTAGCAAATGCTTGATAGCTGTGTGGCTTATATTTCATCTCATCACATCCCGGAGGAATTCATCTATTCTTTTATATGAATCTATTACATAGACTTTAAATCCTAAGTTTTCTAGTTGCCTTTTTCTTTTAAGTTGAAGGGGTCTTAAGGTTTTACCTGGTGCTTTTAGTTCTACAAAGTATAATCTGCCTCCCGGAAGAAGCACCAGTCTGTCTGGTACTCCACTCATTCCAGGAGAGGTGAACTTTAAGCTAATACCACCAAACTTCTCTACTTCCCTTTTTAGTCTTTTTTCTATTTTACTTTCTAACATTTTTATCGGGCCTTAATACCATAGGAAGCCAGCGTTCAATCTTGTAATCTCTAATATTCTTGGCCACTGGTATTGTTAGTCCATTACCATCTATAAAGTAGATTAGTGTATGAGTAGTTTGAAGGCATATATCTCTATTTGTAACTATTTCTTCTAATATTTCTACAGCTTCCTCACTCCACTCTGCCCATATAACTAAGTTGTGGTATTTTGGATGTCTGATAACTTTACTCCCTTTATAGTCAAATTTATGTTCATCAAATATCCTTTCTACCTCTAGAAAACTTACAAAATCGTCTTTGAATATCTTTTCTATAATCTTATCTATCATTATTTTATTTCCTCCTCATTTCAAATGGGTAGACGGTGGACAGGGTTTAAAATTATTTATATATAACCCTTGTTTATAGAATCTATATACTCTCTATACTCTTATATTTCTTTTTTTATCTAATAAGTATAAAAAGGTGTCCACCTCGTCCACTATATTGATAAATGAACATTTGCCTTGTCATTTTTCTTGTCCACCTACCCGTCCCCAGTCGTCCACTTTTAATAATAGGGGTGGACGGGTTGACAGATATTTTTTAGGCTAGTCGTCCACTATTTCTCCAAAAATATCATCTATTTTATTATCTAGTTTTAAGCCCCTCCACCTTCTTGGAGATGTTTTTCTATACTCTCTTACAGATGGATAGACAGTCATTAATTTACTATTAAAGTTAGATTGATTAATTGGGTAATTCCCCCAATCACCACATTTTCTTCTATACGCGTCATATAAGTCTTGTTTTCCTACCATTTCATCTTCATCTTTAATGCAGTATTCTTTTAAGAATTTATAGACACTATCACTCTTTTCTCTATACTCTTCATTCATACTTTTAACTGCCTCAACATCTGAGAAGTCATCTTTCATTCTTAATCTTTTAAGACCATTTATAGCTTTTAAAAGCAATCCTTCTAGTTCTTCTTGTCTGAATAGTGTTTTTCTTAATTCTCTATCATTGAATTTAGTATTAAAAGGAACAACAATCCATCTTCTATGGTATCCTTCTGAATTATCATTTGATGTTGGAAGCTCATTTGCACTAAATACAAGCTTTGCTCTATTACAAAATCCAAAGGGCTGCCTATGCTTTCTTTCTGCTTGTATCCTATCTCCCGATGTTAGCATTTTAAATAGAGATGAATCTTCTACCCTCCTGTTTGGAATATCTGCATAGAGATTTACCATTTTCCCGTAAAGCTCAGCTGTTAAAAATCTATTTTCTGTTAAGGATTGAAGTGCTATATTTGATGTGTTCTTAGCCCCAAACAATTCTCCCATTAAAGCTATTAAAGTTCCCTTTCCGTTTCCACCTTCCCCATAAAGTAGAAAAGTGGCTTCATACTTCATACTTGGTATTAAACAGTAGCCAAGCATTTCTTCAATTACAGGTATGCTGTCTTTTGCTACTGAGTTTAGAAACTTATCTATTGCAGGACACTTTGCATCAGGATTATATTCTACTGGTAGCTGTATAATTGTTTTAAGTTCTGGTGTATGAGGTGTAAACTCTAAGATCTCAAGGTTTAACAAACCATTTTTTAAGTTTAAATATTCTCCAGTAGAAGTTGCTTCATCTGGGTCTACTTCAGTTACTGTATTTTTTATATAATTTAAGGTTTCATTTAACCTATTAGTTTGAAACTCTGATTTTAAAGCATTAGTTGTTTCTTCTCTAAATACTCTGTCACCCTCCACATATTTTCCATCTTTATAGATATATAAATCCTCTTGTAATACCATCACTTCATGCTGCATTAAGAACCAGTTAGCCAGATGCATTGATATGAACTTTTTCTTTTCAAAGAACATATCTAGAGGATTTACCTCTATCCCTTCAAAGTCTTTTTTCATAGCATTTAATCTTTCATTGTCTAATGTCTTTACTACCTCTTCATCTTTTTCAGCAAATTCCTGCATTTCAAGATATGAAGGCATCCTTACTATTGGTGTTCCGTCCTTAGCATCTATATCTAAATCACCAAACTTATGAAGCCTTACAAGATCAAAAGCGTTACAAAGTTTTCCGCTTATGGGGTCTGTTCCATGATTGGAGTATGCAAAGTCTCCATTCCCATATATCACAAGTCCCCCTGCTGAGCTTCCTTCTATATACGTGTATCTACTAGGGGTAGAGCAAGGAGTATAAACGTCTTTAAGATACTTTTCTATTACATCTACTACGTCATAAGTCCTACAGAATGCCCCCTACTATTCCCTTCTTTTCTCTTGGGTTTCCTTGCTTGTCTGCTTCTCTTTTTCTCTTTGCTTTGGTTCTTGAACTCTCTGGCCAATAAGATGAGTCAGTCCAGTCTTCATACCTTTCTAAAACTTCATCTGGATCTATCCATTCTTCATCTAATATTTTAAATACATACTTTCCATCACTTGAGGTACTAGGCCAGTACATTAACCTATGCGGCTCATAAGTTGTATCATCAAAGAAATCTATACCAAGATCAGCTGCAATCCTTCTTGAAACTGCTCCGTATTCATCTGGAGATATTGGCCTTTTTAGAGGAATTACAAGTCTAAGTCTAGGACTTCTGAAAGTGTGAGAATGAGTAGAATACATCACACAGCCATATCCAAACATAGTCTCAACTCCTGCCCAAAGATCGCCTTTTACAAAGTCTGCATCTAGAGTTACAATTTGTCTCCAGCCTACGTTGTCAGCTTTTCTTCTTCCTCCCTTTAGAGATCCACCTACAAAACCACCGACATCTTTTATTTCATCTTTCTTTGATTTACTCATCTTCTTATATTCATCATAGGTTTCTATAGTTCTTTGGGTTTTACTTAACTTTTCTACTAACACTGACCATAGCATTTCTTGGTTTTTCCAGTTCATTTCTTTTCTGCTTCTTCCTACTGCTATTGTAAGGAGATGGTCATGTTTTAGCTTATTGATTGGTTTTCCGCTGGGCTCAACCACTGGCATCTACTCCTTTCTTAGAAGTTTATTAAGGCCTAGCTTAGCCCCTTTCACATTTCCTGAAAGGGCCTGGCCTTTTAGTGTTTTTATAGTTTGTTTATGAAGTTTACCTCTGTATTTCTTTAAGTGCTTTATAAATTCAATGGTTTCTCTATCCACCCATATCACCTTAATCCTTCTTGTAATATTCCGACTCAAATCCTTCTGCTCCTAAAGGAAGTCCTGGAGCCCAAGAAATACTCTCTCCCATAACAGCTTCCACTTCTTTAAGACTTCCTTTATCCTTTGGAACATCTAGTATCACTTCGTCATGCACATGGAATACTGTTTTGTATCCATACTTTTCAAGCCTTATCATAGATTCTGCTAAGCAATCACGAGCTATAGCTTGTATTATATTCTCGGTCAATTTCCCACCATATGTGTCTACTCTGCCCCATTTTCTAGTTCCAGGCATTATGCCTTCAAAGGTTAATTTGTCTTTATTAAATCTTTCATCTATTTCTATTCTTGGTCGTGCGTAGGCTAGACTTCTACCTGATGGAAGTGCTATAAATAGAATTCCACTTTTATATAGGAATTTAAGCCCATACTGCATATTTACAACTGTTCTTTCCTTCACTGCTTTTATTGCTGCAGCGCCAATGTCCCACCAAAGCTTTACTATATTTGGATTGGATCTTCTCCAAGTATCTACTAATGGTTTAAGTTCACCTTCAGCTAACCCCATATCTATTGCACCCATAGCTTTAAGAGCTCCAACAGATCCTTGATAACCAAGAGCTAATTCTGAAATTTTTCCCTTTCTCCTTAGCTCACTTTCCTTTGTTATATCTTCTATTGGAACCCCAAACATCTGAGATGCTGATGCTTCATATATCTTTCCATGACTGTTAAATACATCTATTCTCCATTTCTCTCCTGCAAGCCAAGCTATAACTCTTGCTTCAATAGCCGAGAAGTCTGATACTATAAATCTAGAATTTTCTGATGGAATAAAAGCTGTTCTTATAAGTTGAGATAATACATCTGGTACTGAATCAAAGAGTAGTTCTAAGGCTTCATAATTTCCTTCAAGTAATAGATTTCTTGCTAGATCTAAATCACTCATATTATTTCTAGGGAGGTTTTGTGGATTTATAATTCTTCCTGCCCACCTTCCGGTTGATGCCCCATAGAACTGTAAGAGTCCTTTTATCCTTCCATCACTACACATTGCCCTATCCATAGCTTCATACTTTTTAACTGAAGTTTTAGACATATCTTGTCTTAGCTCTAATACTCTTTTTGCTTTAGGACTTATATCTTTCTCTAATAGTTCTGATACTGTGTTTTTTGTTAAGCTGTCTACTTCAAATCCTGTTTCTACTCCAAGCCATTTTTTTAGTTGCATTGGACTATTTGGGTTATCTAGTTTTGTTAGTTCTACTGCTTCTTCGTATATTTTCTCTTGGTATAAAGAGTCACATTCCATTGCATTTTCTACCAGTTCTTTATCTATTTTTACTCCTAAATCATTTATCTTTTGGTCTAAGAACCATAGGTTTAATTCACTCTTTGTCATTGGGAAGTTATCTAACTTTTTTCTAATGCTTCTTTCAACTTCCACGTCCCTCTTACAATACTTTTTAAACAGATCCCACTTTTCTATATCATGCTTTGGTAGGTTTCTAGTTCTTCCTCCATTAGCCTTTGTAGCCTTACAGGGGATTGAAAAGTATCTTATTAAGGCTTTCCCCTCATCCATCTTTTGTGACTCGAGTCTTAGTGTTCTAGCTACTCCTTTAAGGTTTCCAGGTAGTCCTAATGATAAAGAATGAACCATACTACATCTCCACTGTTCTGGTGGTATTTCTTTTTCAAGGTGTTTTGATATACATGCTCTTTCAAATGCTGCATTAAATGCGGTTTTAATTACTTCTTTATCTGTTACTGCTTCTATCACATCAGTGGGTATTTTTTCTCCCTGTACTAGGTCTACTATTTTTATTGGCTCTTCATCAAATGCATATCCAAATAATAATATTTCAAAGTCATCTGCTTCAGTGTAGCTGAAGACCCCAGAAGTTCTGAGGTCTATACTACTATATGTTTCAATATCTATTGCTAAAGTTTTCATATCCACTACCCTAGTAAGTCGTCTTCATCATCAAATGCCGAGAAGTCATCTTCAGCTCTTGCCTTGCCACCTAAAGGCTCTCCATCTTCTAACTTTTGGATATTATGAAGTGCAAAACTTACTCCAGTTGACCCATTAACTGAATATGGAAATGCAACTATACTAGCTCTACCATAGCAACCTGAATAAACTTCCGATGGATCTAATATTGGATTGACATCTTTATCTACTACTCCTGGCTTAGTCTTTGAATTTACATTTAAAAAGTAGCTCTTTTTATAAGCTGCATCATCTGGTTTGTCTATATCTCCATCTCTTAGAGGAATTCTGAAATTAGCACTTTTACCAAACTTTGTACCATATCTTGATACGCCTTCCTTGGTAGCTTTCTCTATTGCCTTTTCTATTTTTTGTATTGTAGCTGTGTCTCCTTTTGGTATTATTAGAGAAACCGAATACTTCTCATCTCCTCCAGCTATACCTGCTTTTGGTGTAAATAAATTTGCATAACTTAATCTCGCTTTTCCAGTAACTATCTTTGTCATAATAATCTACTCTCCTTTTAGTTTTTAAAGTCTATTTCTGCTGAACTTGACACTTCTATTCTTTTATCATCATCTTTCACCAGTTTTAATTTGCCTGGTGGTCTTTCTATAAGTGAACCTATTATTTCTTCAAAGTCTTTTTTACCTAGTTCTTTTTCGAGCTTTGTTAGGCTTAGTAAAGACTTAGAGAATATCTTCTCTTCTTCATATCCTGCTTGAAGAAGCCTTTTAGCTACTTGTTCTTCACTTGAATATCTTCTAGTTCTTCTTCCTTCTACAAGCTTAAAGCCTGGCCACTCTTTTTCATTATTAACTGCTTCTTTATAGGCGTATTTTTCTACATCCTTAGCCCATTTTACTAATTCATCTATTTGTTCTAATACCATCACTACTTCTAAATCTGTTAGAAGGGGTGCAGCTTTAAAGTCTAGTTTTGCAAGTTTCATGTTTTCTTCTGCTCTAGCTCTACATCTATTTTTGGCCCTACAAAACCTACAATGTTCTCCAGGACTAAATTCTCCCTTACCTTCATAAGCTAGGTCTGCTTTAGGCTTTACTTCCTTCTCGCCCCAATTCAGTAGGTCTTCTACTTCTATTTCATCTGTTGAAATGTTATCTAGTCTTGGTTGGACTATTGTCATTCTTACTTTTTTAGCTTCAAATATAAAGTTGAAGTTATCTACTGCACCTATAGCATAGAGCTTAAGCTGACTATTATCTCTAGCATCTACTTTTAGTCCTTTTCCAAACTTAAGATCTACTACTTCAATAGTGTCTTTATCTAATATTAAAAGGTCACAGGTTCCAAAACCTTCCTTGCATATACAGCTGTAGTCGACTCGCTTTTCTACAAATACCATTCCAGCTTTATGTTCATTTATCTTTTCAATTGCAAAATCTACATAAACGTCAACATACATTTCTAGTTCTTTGGTGTAGAACTCATTTTGTTTCATGACTTTTAGCTTTTTATTAAAGTCTGCTTTTGATATTTCTCCTAAATGGCTGAGTATCTTAAGTTCTGATAGGTTGTGTGCAAATGTCCCTTCCTTTGCATAAATACTTGACTTGTTCTCTTCATGCTCCCCAAGCCTTGCACTTGGAGGACACGCACCCCAAATATGTGAACTTGATGCCCCTAAAAGAGCATGCTGTGTCATTAAAGTTCCCTCGCTTTATCTAGAAGTTCAGAATATCTTTCTTCAGGAACATCTGATAGCTTTTTAGCTCCATATTTTGTTATGAGCTCTTTTACTTCTTGCTGCTTTCCTTCTCTTGTTAGACCTGCAAGGACTGCTCGAAGATCTTCAAAAGTTATTTTTGTTTTCTTAGGTTTTGTTTCAGTTTTAATGTTTTCTGGTGCTTCTACTTCTTCTCTAGTCCCAGCTAAAACTTCAATACTGTCTGCAAGGTTCCTTAGATTTTTTACTACATCTAGATGCTTGTTCTTCATCATGTTTACTCTCCTCCTCTAATTTTTGTAGTTGCTTTGCCAGTCTTTTAGATACAATGCTCATTGCTGTAAGAACACCAACCATTTCTTCTTTATCACTTTGCATCTTCTCACCTCCGATTTTTAAATAAAGCCCTTCACTTATTAGCCAATTTGGAGAGGGTTTTGGTAACCTTTTTTTAAAAATTTATTTTCCCCCTCACTTACTAGCCAATTTGAAAGGTGTTTTGGTAACCCTTTTTTGAAAGTTTTTTTATTTTCTATTTATTAACGTGTAAAAGAGCTATCTTGGTAGCCTTTTTTATTAAAATGTTTCTTTAGCTTTTGTAAGGCCTTGTCACGTTTCTTTCCTACTGTTTGATGGGATCTTCCTATCTTTTCTCCAGTTTTCCTAGCAGATAACTTGTCATAATATAAACTATCAATAATTTGTTTTTCTTCTTCATCTAACTCTTTTAAAGCTTCGGTGAGTATCAGTAAAGTTGCCTTATCAAATACGATGTCTTCCACAGCTTGTATATTCTCAAATTGAACCCCTTCATCTTTTAATCTGTCATAGGAATCCTCTTTGTTTGGATTAAAAGTTACTTTTTCTTTTTCCATATCAATGTCTATGCTTCCAGCTTTAACATCATCTTCTAGGTATCTGCGTCTTCTATCCATTCTGTAATACTCCTTGTATAGCTCCTCTGTTACTTTTTGTCCTTGAATTCTGTACTCTTTTCTTGACATAAAATTAACCCCTCTCTCGGAGAGAAAAGGGCATAACAATCAGCCAAAAAACTCACCTTTTTTTTATTAAGTGAGCCTTTCGACTGCTTACTGATATATTAAAATTTAAATATGCGGGTTTTTTACATGTTTAAAAAATTTGCTCTCTACTACTTAAATAGATTTAAAAAGCAATTCTTACTATTGGATTTAGAACATATTTTCTATTTTTACAATAAAAAATGACCAGACTAAAATGCACTGTGATTTCTCACAATTACATTTCAATCTGGCCATCAAGCAGCTCTGTGATTGTTTTTACGAAGCTTTATCTTTAATTTTTTTATAGATTGAACTTATATTAGCTCTTATGTCTCTTATATTTTCTTCTTCTGTGTAGGGTGCTATTAAATCTAGCATGTCCACTAAAACAGGGTCTGCAAAACCTTTATTTTTAATAGATATGTAGATATTATCTTCTTTTACTAAGGTTGTACAAACTAATTTATCATGTGTTTTACCTTTTTTATCTTGTACTTTTTTTCTTATCTCTTTTCTTATCATTAGAATCCCCCTCTTTATTTATAGACTATAGTCTATAATGTATTTCATTTTGACTATTGTTTATACTAAACAGTGTAAGTAAAAAAATATAAAAATATAGACCTAGGGCTAAAACCTAAGCTTTATAAACTATTTACTATCTTTATTAATAAATATAATATCATACCGAGATAATAAGTACAAGCAATATTTTAAATTTATTTCAATTTCTTATTGACTATAAACAACGTTTAATATATTATAGTATATATAGTAAATGATAAAGAGGTGAAATACATGAATAAAAAAACAAATTTTAATAAAGAAGTTTTTGCAGCTTTACTTGAGAAAGCTAAAGGTGATAGATCTATAAATAAATATGCTGAGGAAACTAGTGTAAGTGCAGCCCATATATCTAGATTCCTTAGACAGATGATAGATGCACCACCTACGCCTGAAACCATATCTAAATTTGCAGATAAAGCCTATAATGATGTTACCTATAAAGATATGATGTCCGCAGCAGGATATATCGTTGTAGAAGAAAATATGGTAGAAGAGTACTCACCTAAAAATAGAAGAGAAGAAATTAGAAAAATAGAACAAGACATAACAAATATCGTTATTTCATATTTAATGAATCAAGAATTTAAGTGGAGTATGGAAAAGCCAGAAGGTATGATGCGATTTCCAGATCTTATGATTAGTCTAGAAGATGAAGTTTATAAAAAATGGTTCTTTGAGTTTCAAGTTATCAGAGGTCGAGCTTCTATGCCATTTCCAATAATCCATCACTTCTATAGTAGGCTTCTTACTTTTGAATTAACTCCTACAGATAAATTTACATTAGTAATAGATAATGAGAAAGCTTTTGATTTTTTATTTAGAAGACCACCAATAAATTTAAGAGCTAACTTATATATAATGCTAGTGGACACAGAAAATAGGACTGTTATTAAAGAAGAACAGATATGTAAATATGAGTAAACCAAAGCACCCCAGCTAGACTTCTTCTCAATTTATAAGAGAAGCCAGTCTAGCCGGGGTGCTATTTTATTTATCTACTTCTAAAACCACTTTAAACTTTACTGAAAAAGGGTTACAAGCATTTGACTCTGGAAGTCCATCAACTATTTCATATTCCTCATCAAACTCATCAAAGAAATCCTTATATTCTTCATATGTTGGTTCAATGACTTGATCTCTTTGTTGCCTCTTAACCTTACCTTTAATATAGTTCCATAAACAATACATTAAGAATTCTTGATGACATTTCTCTAATTCTTCAAATTTCATCTTTCCCACCTCCTACTTCATATATAGAAATAGGATGGAAAAGTTACTATATTAATATTTAAATTATAGTTTTATCAAAAATCTCTTCTTTTTAAAAAATTCAGCTTACGTTTTGTTTTCTCAAGCTGTTTTACAATTTCTTTTACTTTTCTTTTTCCATCTAATAGCTCTAAAACTGCTTCTGCTCTCAATTCTGGTGAGTATTTTTTATTATTTTCCATGGTCAAAATTATAACATACAGTTAGTTTTTTTGTCTAGTTTTTCATTAAAATTATTATTCTTTTTTTTCTCTATCTCTAAAAAAGTTATTAATATCTTTTTTCATCTCTTCAATAGGAGTAATATATCCACCCTTACCATCACCAACTAAATATTGACTTGCCTTTATACTCATAGCACTTTTATAGATAGATGTACCCTCTAGTAATTCTTCATGATAAGGCAAAATTTTACATGCATTATTTAGCTTTGATATTATAGATCTACTACTTGTTTTTGAATACACTATATCCTTAGAATAATTTATAAACTCATCTATGACTTCATCCTTAATATATTCACCTTTAAATGCATCACGAATAGCCTTTAATATATGTTCATCTAAGCTTTTAAAATCCTTTGATTTCAATCCTCGAAGAACAATGACATAATTGTTTTTATCATTAATAAGCACAACCGCTTTTTTCCTGTAAACTGCAATGACATTTGCATGCCAGGAAAAAAGTGGCTCTTCTTTTGCCTGTAATTCAGGCTTAATATTTAGTTCATCTAATAATTTCTTTGTTGCTTGTATTAACATAAAATTTAAAACTCCTATAATTAATATAATATTTGTATTTTATCCCTAATAATTAAAACAGTCTATTAACCTCTTTTCCCAACTTATTAAAGTAAATTAAATAGTTTCATATTCATTTACACTTCTTTCACTTTTTTTCACTCTCTAACAGCTCTAAAACTGCTTATAATCTCAATTTTAGCAGGCATTTTTTATGGCCAAAACTATAATATGAAGCTGATTTTTTTGTCTAGTTTTAAAATTCAAAATAAACCCCACTAAAAACACTTAAATTATAAGTTGTTTTGTATTCATTTTTACTTCTTTTTCTGACATATTATCCTTATTAAGAGTCTTATCTCTACTTTATTAGTATAATTTTTGCTTCTTTTTATGTGAAAAATGATAGTTCTCACATGATTTTTTTGTCTAGTTTTTAGGGGGGACTATCTCTATTATTAAAGTGTTTTATTTCTCTTCAACTTTCTTTTTATAGCATTTACGATAACATCCACATCCTCTATATTCATAAAATATATGATAATAAAGTAAGTTACTGCTCCTAAAGCAATTGATATTAGCAGTGAAAAATTTTGACTAATTATCGTAGTTAAATAATTAAAGCTTAGTTTAGATATTAACCCCATAACTAATGAAGCACATAAGATTTTTATAAATGAAATACTAATGTTCTTCATACCGAATGGGCCTATTTTCTTTCTTAAACTTATAAACATAAGACCAGTAGTGAATATTGCAGCTATACTCGTTGCTAATGCTAATCCACCTATACCCATGTATTTTGAAAGAGTAAAGTTTAATACAATATTTAAACTCATGCCTATGGCTGCATTTATCATTGGAGTCTTTGTATCTTGTAAAGAATAGAACACTCTAGATAGTACCTCTCTAAGGCCGAAACCAATCATTCCTATGGAATAAAAGAATAACGCATATGATGTCATTGAAATTGCTTGAACATCAAATGCTCCTCTACCAAATAACAATTTGATAACTGGTTTTGCAAATATCATAGATCCTACTGTAGCTGGTATAACTAATAGATTAATTCCACTTATTGATTCTATTACTGATTTTTTAAATCCAACCATATTTTTTTCGGATGACATTTTTGAAATCATTGGATACATTACAGTTGCTATAGACATTACAAATATTCCTTGAATAAATAAGTTAAGTCTATTTGCGTAATTTAGAGCTGATATTCCTCCTACAGCTATTTGAGATGCTATAGTTCTGTCTACAAGCACATTTATTTGATTAACCGAAACTCCTATTATTACAGGCATAGATAGATATATAAGTTTCCTTAAATATTTATCTTTCAAATTTAATACTAGATTATATTTATATCCGTTAGTGTATATTGATGGTAGCAGTATTAATAATGCAGAAGCAGTGGCTATAACGCTTCCTACTGATAGTATCATAATATCACTTTTAGAACTAAGGACTATAGAAATTATTGTAAAAAAGTTCAAAGGTAGACCTATAATAGCTGGAATTACAAAGTTATTTTTTACTTGTAAATACCCTTTAAATATATATAAAACTCCTGTAAAATATATTCCTAATATGCTAACTCTTGTAAAGTTAACTGCCATATCTAGAGTATGCCTATCAAATCCTACTGCAAAAATCTTTACTATTGGCACTGAGAATAACCATACCAAAATAATTATGAGGCTACATAAAATAAGTAATAAGTTAATTAAATTATTTGTAAACCTGTTTGCTTGTATTTGTCCAAATTCTTTTTCAATATCACTAAATAAAGGTATATAACTAGTTGATATACCTGTTCCTATAAACAAAAATATTGTTAATGGTATAGTAAGAGATATAAGGTATGCATCACTTATGCTAGATGCTCCATAAAAATATGATAGTGTAATATCCCTATAAAATCCAATTAATTTTGAAACTATAGTTAGTAACATTAAAACTAATGCTGTTTTTTTCATTTAATTATTCCTCACTATCAATTTTAATAAAGAAAATTTAGTTTTATTTAATTACCTCTATCTAATTCGTTTAATTATTTCTAATAATATACTTCTATCAAACTGCTTTTTACTGATTAAATTATCTACTTATATGAAAATTATTTACTAGTTTTTTCCTAATAAGAAAGTCTATAATACCATTTATAAACCCTAATCCATATGAAAAATGTAGTATAAAAAATATTATAGGTAATATAGCAATAAATCTAGGAGTTTTATTATAAGATATCTTCACACTAAAAAATAGTGAACTAGCTAAATAGGTAAGAGTAATTGCAAGTAGTATTTTAATTCCTAATTCATTAACTAAACTTAAAATAACACTACCTAATAATGATATTACAAATGTCATAGGTACTAATTGCCTAATCGATGAAGGCATCTTATGTTTTTGAATAACTCTAACTTTCCAATATCCATATTGAAAATACTGCTTCCACAACTTTTTGAGTGAGGATCTACTGTAATAATAAGATTTAATCTTAGGGCTTAATAATATCTTTTCACCACTTTTAATTAATCTAAAATTTAATTCATCATCTTGATTTCTAACTAGTTCCTCATCAAAGCATCCAATTTTTTCAAAAACTTCTCTCTTATATGCACCAAATGCTAATGTGTCCACATACTTTTCTTTTTTACTATACCTGAATAAAGAATTCCCTACACCAAAAGGGCAAGCCATAGCCAATGCAATCGACTCTCCAACAAAATTTTGGCTAATTGTCTCAATAGGTCCTCCTACACATGCTACTTCTTTTTCTCTAAGTAGTTTTACGCTTGTAGAGATAAAATCACTATGTGCATATGCATGTCCATCTATTCTAATAATAATATCGCCTGTTGAATTCTTAATCCCTAAATTCATTGCAGTTGGAGCAATTCGTTTTGTATTCTCAATTACCTTTATATTTATATTCAACTCATTACTTAATTTATTAACTTTTTCTAGAGTTCTATCGGTTGACATTCCATCAACTACTAAAATTTCTAACTTATCCTTAGGATAACTTTGATTATCTAAACTTCTTATACATTCTTCAATATACTTTTCTTCATTATATACTGGAATGATTATCGATACATATGGAAAGAACATAATCGCCTCCTATATAGATATAATTTAAACTTCTAAATACTTTTCTTTAGTTCCTTTGCTGGTACTCCTCCAATAAGACTGTAAGGTGTTAAATTAGATTTGTTAACTACCGATCCAGCAGCTACAACAGTATTGTTTATGATATTTACGCCTGGTAATATAGACGTGTTTCCTCCAACCCAGACTTCTTTCCCTATTTGTATAGTACTTTGTTCATATCCTCCAAACCTAATTGTTTCATTTGTATATTTATGGTTAGCACTAGCTATTAAAACACCTGGCCCTATCATTACATTATCACTTATTATCACTTCTCCATATCCACCAATCCATGAATTTCTCCCTATGAATACATTATCACCTACACTAATGTTTTCTATATGTGTAAAATATACATTCGAACATACTTGTAAGTTTCTTCCACATCTTTTGAAAAAAGGTTTCATTAATGTCCCTCTCACTTTATTTACAGGCATACAATCTGGCAATAAAAGTAATACTATATTAATTAAGTGAATAGGCCAGTGATAAAATAAAATATTTTTAATTTTTCTCCACACACTTTTTCGCCTCCACCCATTCAACAAGTTCATTTATATGTGCTTCTAGTGTATTTTCATATGCAAATTTATATCCATTATATATTAGTTTTTTTCTTAATTCTCTATCTAATATTACTCGAGTAATTGCAGTAAAAAGTTCATTACTTTCCTCTGGTTTAATTAAAAGTCCATTATATCCATCTTTTATAGTATAAGGAATACCCCCAACATCAGTTGCGATAACTGGCATTCCATTAGCCATAGCTTCAATCAGTACTCTAGGAGTCCCTTCAGATATTGATGGTAAAATAAATATATCTGATTCTCTGTATATTTCAAATAACATCTCCCCTAGTGGCACATACCCTTTGAATATAATTCTTTTTTCTAATCCCTTCTCTTTAACTAAAGTTTTTAACTTTTCTTTTTCTTCTCCATCTCCTACTAAATACAAATAAATGTCTTGTTGAAGATTTTTATTAATTATCATCTTTATAGCATTTATTAAGTATTGAATACCTTTCTCATGCCTTAAATACCCTACATATAATAGCTTTAATGTTTCTTTCTCACATGAATCATATCTTGAATAAATTTCTTTTTCCATAAATGTACTAGTTCTAATCTCTTTTACCTTACTGCTATTTTTTGAATAAAGTCTTCTAAGTCCACTGCCATTTGCAATAACTTTAGACTTTTTCATTATTTTTTTCAGAACCCATTCTTGATGATTGGCCAATAAAATAGCTGCAAGCTTTATGACCCCTTCATATTTATTACCTTTCATAACAATGGCTTTTGTATCACCTACTAGATGAACTGTAGTTGGTGTATTTCTTATCTTAGATAACAAGTATACTATATAGCTATAGGGTGAGGGCCAGCGGATATAAACATTTGTCCAAGTTTTAGAAAATCTGATTAGCTTTTTAATTGATGCAAACATATATCTTATAGAACCTATCATATTTCTATAGTTAGGTAACTCTTGAAACTTTATATTATTAGATTTGATTTGATAATCTAATTTAAGACTCTTTATATCTCTATTTACAGGCACACACACTGTTATATGATCATATTCCTTAGCTAAACTATCTAAAAATCTTCCAAATGCACCATTACAATAATATTTAGAATCATACTTGTAAAAAGTCATACTGTAGTAAATATTTAATTCTCTCATTTTATTTCTCCTAACTTTTTAAAATATCCTTGTGAGTATGTTCCTTCTGTGTTGATGCCTTGCCAATGTAAATCCATTCCCATTTTCTTGTAAAAATTAACTGCCCTTATATTTTCTTTTTTTACTGATAAAATTAAATATTCACATCCTACTTCAGTAGACTTGATTTCAAATTTATTAAATAATAATTTTGCTATATTCTTTCCTTTATATTGGGGAGCTACACAAATTGATTTTATTGAACTACATTTCCCTTCTATATGATGAAAATAATCAATTTTATTTTTAATCTTGGGTGAAATCCCCATAAATCTAGCTATTTTCCCCATTTTCTGGCTTATAAGTTTATTTATTAAAGATGGCTTTAATATACACTTTTTAACTGCATTAAAAATCAGTCTATATTTGTATTTATCGAGCAACCTGCTATTATAACCATTCGGCTTACAAGTCCCATCTACAAATCCTATAACCTTGTTGCTTTCATCTTTAACTAAAAGATTTATGCTATATTTATCTTCAATGCTAAATAAGTACATATATTTCAAAAAACCTGATCCTAATTCTGATGAGAAACTTTCTGGAAAACATTGTATGTGAGTTTTTACTATGTCATCTAAGTCATTTTTAGTAAATGGCACTACCCTTAATTCCATCCTATACATATCCTCCTTTCCTATTTCAATTTAATAGCTTTAGGTATAGAGTTTATATATTGTGTCCCTATCCCGAGGATTAGCCACATGAGTGGACTATTGTAAGCATTAATTAGCATTAAATATACACATAATGTAACTATAGATGCAAGCACTGGCTCATAAATATCCTTACTCTCCTTATAATGTTGTAATGGAGTATTTACTAGTCTTTTTATAATTCTCGATAAAAAGATAAGAAAAGCAAGTAACCCTGGTACTCCTAGTTCTGTAGCAATTTGCAAGTAATCATTATGAGATACTCCAACATCATGTAGGCCCATACTTCTTGTTATCATATAATAGTTCCCAAGTCCGATTCCTCTCAGTTGATTAGATTGTATTGTATCAAGAGATATCTTAACTAATTCTTTTCTTACAGTAGTAGAACTATAGTCTTGGCCTATTTGAGCTTCATTCTTATAGAATAAGTTAGATATACTTAGAAATCTATCTCTAACACTATCTGGCATAAATACCCCTATAATCAAACTAAATATTATAATTAGTATAAGTAGTTTATAATTTTTTCTTATTGCAATAATAGCTAATAATCCTACAATTGTAGATATCCAAGCCCCTCTAGACAAAGTCAATACTAGTCCTATAATTAGCACTAAACTACTCAGCTTAATAAGAAAATTCTCTATTGTTAACTTGTTTTTGATTAATCTATATATAGCATAAGGTGCTAGTAAAGCTAGAAAAAAACCCAACTGATTTCTTCCTTCTTTTGATGGAAAGTCTGTGTTAATAGAAATATACTCTACTTTAAATACAAAAAAATATTTATAAATCAAAAACACTAATATTAAACTTGCAGCAATTATAATAGTACCTGTGATAATATGAATATTTTTCTCAACGTCATATTTTGAAATTATATTAAAATTGCTAATTATATAGTATAATCCTATACAAATAACTAATTTGATTATAAATATTGCAGAATATCGAATATTACTAGATTGAAATAATCCTAAAAAGTTTAACATTAAAAATATATTTATAATACCTACATATTTAAAATTTATTTTTTCTTTGCCATTTTCTCTAAATAATGAGACTATAAAAGCTAAGAAAATAACCGGTGTTAATAATGTCGATAATTGTTGTTCTAGTATTTGTATGGGAAAAAATGGTATTGAACAAAGATATAGAGTTGCTATATGCAGTGGTCTTTTAATTAAATATATAGATCCTAGAGTAATCATTAACAAAATAATAAAGTATACTAAATAATTACTTGAAGACACTACTCCTATCAGGGCTCCAATTACCACTATTAGAATATTAGAAGATGTTTTTTCATATTTATTGTATAGGTTTAATAACATTGTGAACACTTCTTTCTAATTTATTAATTATGGAAAAATTAGTATGATTATCTATACTTAATAAGTTTAGCTGGATTGCCTCCAAAAATTGCATAATCCGGTACATCTTTAGTTACAATCGAACCTGCCGCTATTATTGAACCTCTGCCTATAGTAACTCCTGGAAGGATTACTACTCTAGCACCAATCCATGCATCATCTTTTATTCTTACTTCCTTAGATTCTGAATAGCCTTGAAACATAATAGGAACTTCTTTATCCTTAAAAGCGTGATTTATGTCCATGATTATTACATCTGGTCCCATTAAGACGTTCTTACCTATAATCACACTTTTAGCAGACATAATCCTAGCGTTTACTCCTAACTGTGAATTTTCTCCAATTTGAATAGTTTTACCATTACCAAAAACAACACCATTTCTAATCATTACATTTTTTCCACAATACTTAAATAATTTACGAGCTATAAATCGTCTAACTATGTGGCCTTTTAATGTTGACTCTGGTAAATTTTTAGCTATTAAATAGTACATAACGTAATATATTCTTTTCAAACCTTCACCTCATTTTATGTGTAAAAATTTTATATTAAGAGAGAATTAACCAATATGCTTTTATTAGATAATTTAATATAAAATTATTATAAATTGTGAATATACCAATCTATAGCAAGCTTTAACCCTATATCGATACTATACTCAGGTTGATAATTTAACAGTTGTTTAGCTTTACTAATATCTGCATTAGAATGCTTCACATCTCCTGGCCTCGAAGGCCCATAGTTTGGTTCAATACTTTTTTCTAATAAATTTGTAATTTTATTATACAAATCAATAAGATATACTCTACCGCCACATGCTATATTAAATACTTCTCCAAAAGCTTCTTCTTCTGCTAAACAGGCTTTTAAATTTGCCTGTATTACATTTTCAATGTAAGTGAAATCTCTAGATTGTCTTCCATCTCCATGTATTGTAGGAGCTTTATCATTAATAAGCGCTTTCACAAATTTAGGTATTACAGCTGCATATATCGATGTAGGATCTTGTTTTTTACCAAATACATTAAAATATCTTAACCCAACTGTTGGAAGTCCATAAATTTCATAGAAATTTTTAGCATACATTTCTTTTGCTCGTTTAGTAATAGCGTATGGTGATAATGGTTTTCCGATTCTTTCTTCTACTTTTGGTAAATTAGGCTCATCTCCATATACTGAAGATGATGATGCAAATACAAATCTTTTCACCCTTGCATCTCTAGCAGCTATCATCATATTTAATAATCCACTAACATTAACATTATTTGAGGTTATTGGATCATCAATCGATCTAGGGACGGATCCTAAAGCTGCTTGGTGTAAAATGTAGTCCATTCCTTCACATGCTTTCTTACAATCGTCTATACTACGAATATCCCCTTCAATTAACTCAAAATTAGGATTATTATAAAACTCTTTTATATTTTCCTCTTTTCCTGTAGCAAAGTTATCAAGTACGCGCACAAAATAACCTAGTTCTAGTATTTTTTCAACAAGATTTGAGCCGATAAAACCGGCTCCACCTGTAACTAAAAATTTAGTACCTTTTGGAAATTTTATATCATTATATCCCATTTTAAAGCCTCCAATATAAGTAGTTCCTGTCCTCTGCTTCTTTTCTGTTAAACATTCCTTTTACATCTATTAATACATAATCCCCTCTTAAACTGTTTATCTCTGATGCTACAGCAACTTCATTCATTACTTCTGAGTATACATTTTCTTTAGTTTTATACATAGTCTTAATATCTTCAAATGTTATAGATTTAAACTCTTCATGTGGAACTGCAAATATAATAGCATCCATATCTTTTACTTCTTCTATATTACATGGATTAATTCTATATTCATGCCATAAATCTTCTTTATCAGCTACTGAATCTACAACTTTCACCTCTATTCCATACTCTTCTAGTTCTTTAATAACATCTACTACTTTTGTATTTCTAACATCCGGACAATTTTCTTTAAATGTTACACCGAATATAACTACTTTCGAGCCATTTATTTGCTTGTTTGCTTTTATCATCTTCTTCACTGTATTTTCAGCTACATATTTTCCCATATCATCATTTATCTTTCTGCCTGAAAGAATAATTTGAGAATGGTAGCCCATTTCTTCAGCCTTGTACGTAAGATAATATGGATCTACCCCTATACAGTGTCCTCCTACAAGACCTGGAGTAAACTTTAGAAAGTTCCACTTAGTTCCTGCTGCTTCTAATACAGCATTAGTATCGATCCCCATTTTATTAAATATAATAGATAACTCATTCATGAAAGCTATATTAATGTCTCTTTGAGAATTCTCAATAACTTTAGCAGCTTCAGCCACTTTGATACTTTCAGCCCTATGTACCCCAGCTTCAATTACCATCTCATAAACCTTTGCTATATCTTCCAATGATTCTTCGTCCATTCCTGATACTACTTTTACTATAGTTTCTAATCTATGTACTTTATCTCCTGGATTGATTCTTTCTGGAGAATATCCTACTTTAAAATCAGTTCCACACTTTAATCCTGACTCTTTCTCTAATATGGGAATACAAATTTCTTCAGTAACCCCAGGGTATACAGTAGATTCAAATACAACAATTGATCCTTTAGTAAGATTTCTACCTACTGTCTTGCTAGCTCCTATTACAGGCTTAAGATCTGGTGTCTTATCTGCATTAATTGGAGTTGGTACAGCAACAACATGGAATTTACAATCTCTTATATATTTTTCTTCACATGTAAATAGTGCTGTGGATTTTTGTATAGCTTCATCTCCAACTTCTTTAGTAACATCCTTTCCATTAAGATATTGTTGCACTTTCTCTTTTGAAATATCGAAACCTACTACATCTGCTACTCTTGCAAATGCTATAGCTAAAGGCATACCTACATAACCTAAACCTATTACTGATATTTTGTCTTTTTTATTTTTAACACCTTCATATAAACTCATATTACCTTCCTCCCTATTTGTGAATTTTATATTTTGATATAGTTATAACTAATAAATTCTACTTCATAACCGCCAAAATGGTTTTAATTATAATTTTAATATCATAAAATATAGAGAATCTTCTCAGATACTCAACATTAAGTTGAATTTTCCTTGGCATGATTTCTTTTATATATGTTTCTTCTGGATTATTACTATCACTAAGGAGAGTATTTTCATCTCTATACTCTATTGATGCTAAATCAGTAATTCCAGGTTTAATCTTTAATATATTCTGCTGTTGCTCGGTATACATTTCAATATATTTAGGTACTTCAGGTCTCGGCCCTACAAAACTCATGTCTCCAATAAGGATATTAATTAGCTGGGGTAACTCATCTATTTTTGTCCTTCTAAGAACATATCCAAATTTTGTGATTCTACTATCTCTTCCAACAGTAATTTGCATTCCCTTTTTCTCTGAATCTTGTATCATAGTTCTAAACTTAAATATCTTAAATTCCTTAATATCCTTACCCACACGTACTTGTTTAAAAAACACAGGACCTTTCGAATCTATTTTGATTAAAATAGCAATAACAAAAAATACTGGTAGCAAACAAATTAAACCAATTAGTGAAACAATAAAATCAAACATTCTTTTCAAGACTAATTGAAACTTCTTTTTCTCTAATATTTCATCAATATCTAATAATTCTTTTAAATTTACAGCTTCCAAGCTATTACCGTCATGCATTAGTTCTCTCCACCTTATTCTTTGATAATCTCTTTCAACCCGTTAACCACATACTCCACTTCCTCATTAGTAAGTAAAGTATGTAATGGCAGTGTAATCTCATTCTTATACATATTAAAAGCATTAGGATAATCTTTTATATCAAAACCTAAATTCTTATATGCAGTATGCATTGGCAATGGCTTATAGTGAACATTTGTTGCTATACCTTTCTCAGCCATCTTTACAATTACATCATTTCTGTACTCTTCATCTTTTCCAAGCAGTTTAACTAGATACAAATGACCACTAGAAGATGACTTATCACTAAAATGTTTTAAACTAACAGCACTACTATTCTCTAAAGCTTTATCGTACATCTCAATAATTTGTTTTCTTCTTTCTAGGTTCTCAGAATATCTAGCTAACTGTGCAAGACCTAAGGATGCCATTAGATCTGTCATGTTACATTTATAAGCAGGATAGACAATATCATATTCCCATGCACCAAGCTTTGTTTTTGCTAGTGCATCCTTGGACTGTCCATGAAGGGATAATAACATGAATTCTTTGTATATTTCTTCTTTATCAAACTCAGTAATATCTCTCCAAGTAACAGCTCCTCCTTCTGCAGTAGTTAAGTTCTTTACTGCATGGAATGAAAAGCATGTAAAATCAGCAACTTGTCCACTCATTTGTCCTTCATAAGATGCTCCAAAAGAGTGAGCTGCATCAGCTAGTACTACAACTCTTCCTATTGCCTTTTGTAATTCATTTGAAGGTTTGAACAAGTCTTTCTTATTATTAACTGCTTCAAATATTCTATCGTAATCACACATTACACCAGCTATGTCTACTGGAATAATAGCTTTTGTCTTCTCGGTTATCGCATCAGCAATAGCATCATAGTCTATGTGAAATGAATCCTTACCTGAATCTACCAAAACTATTTTAGCCCCTACATGGTGAATTACACTTGCAGAAGCTGAATATGTATAAGCTGAAGTTATTACTTCATCTCCTGGTCCAACCCCTAGTAATCTCAGTGTCATTTCCATGGCAGCAGTAGCAGAATTAAGGCATACTGCTTTTGAAGTATTACAATACTCAGCTATCTTTTTTTCAAATAATTTTGTCTTAGGTCCAGTTGTAATCCAACCTGTACTTAATGTCGCTGCAACCTCATTTATTTCATTTTCAGAAATATCTGGAGGAGAAAATGGTATTTTCATATAAATATTCCCCTTTCAAATTCTTATTTTATCTATCGCTACAAATTTGCTACAAACACACTTCTACATCAGTCATATCAACACTTCCAAGACTTAATAAACCACATTTTTACTTGTTTTCTAAGCTGGTCCAAACTCTTGCACTCATTGATATAACTGTATTTTAATACTCTCCTTTATCCCTAAAACTCGATTTCAACATACCATTTCTTTATTAAGCTTTTATAAAATAAAATGGTAAGATATTCTCCTACCAATACTAATTATCAAATATCTATACTTGTTATCCTTTCACCATACTCACGTCGCCATAATCATCCAATCACTAAATATATGGAACATCATCACTATCATTTTCCTCTTTTAAATCATGAACAGTACATCTAACTTTTCCATTACCATAGCTAATGATACCATCTTTAGGACATATTTGCTGATTATAATCATTTAAATAATTATTAAATAAAGAATCAGTATGATTTATATCTTCAGATATCAAGTATATGTCATATGACTTTTGTAATTCTTTGCAGCTTATATTACAAGCTGTTGCTTTAACACTATCTCTATATGATAAGTAATTTGGCAATACAATAAATGCCAATATAATAATTATAGAAATAACTATTATTAATTCAATCATAGTAAATCCTTTATTGCAAGTTCTTTTAGGTTTGTAATTTATAATCCTCATGGAAGTAATACCTCCCACTTTTGAATTTGTAGTTCACTTTCATTCACTCATATGTATAAAAGCCAAAAAAATAATGTTAATCCAATTCAATTAACATTATTTTGGGCTATTTTATAGAAATAACTCTTTTCCCGTCGAATTTCTATATTTATTGTATACAAAAAATCATGTTTGGTCAAGCAATGATTGGGTATATATTACTATTTTCGTATAACATTTTCTGTGGTTTTTCGACATATTTCGACAAGTCTATACCTTACTTTTCTTTAACTATATTTACTAATTCTTTTACCTTCTCATAACTCACCACATTGTATGAGCTTTCATGTGGTTCACCTACATAGGCATATGATACATTACCAATTGTTGTAGGATCACTCTTATATGTTTTAGCTGAACTATGGTATTGATTTATACCTGTATGTTCTATAATCTCAGCTACATTTGTTTCATTTACTCCGCTGCCTGCTAGTATTTCTATTTCATCACCATATTTCTCTTGTAAATCTTTTAATAGTTCTATTCCATCTATTGCTTTTGGCTTTTGTCCTGATGTGAGTATTCTATCTACTCCTAATTCTATCAGTACTTCTATTGATTCATATGGATCAGCTGCACTGTCAAATGCTCTGTGAAATACTACTTCCTTCTTGTGCTTCTTTAGTATTTCTATTATCTTTTCAGTTTTAAATACATCTATTCTTTTATCTGTAGTTAAACATCCAAATGCAACACCAGCTATATCATATTTCACCATTTCTTTTATATCTGCTATAATTGTGTCAAATTGATATTCATTGTAGCAAAATCCTGCTCCACGTGGTCTTGCCATTACTATTATTGGTATATTGCACCTCTCAGTTGCTAGTTTTATTGTCCCTATAGATGGAGTAAGTCCTCCTAGATGCATACTATTGTTAAGCTCTACCCTATCTGCCCCTGCTTGTTCTGATATGATTACATCTTCTAGGCTATCACAACATATTTCAACTATTTTTTGTTTCAATTATATCCCCCTGCTTTCTATCTTATTTTGAATATTTTTTGTGTGTAAGTAGCATTTCTTCCGTTAGATCTCTTAATAGTTCTGTGCTCATCATCTGATCTTCTGCATGCATTAATAATAAAGTGATTTTAAAATCATCACCTTGGCTTTCCTTTGCTAGTATATCCATATGAACGTCATGTGCCTTTCCTAGACTATCTTCTGCCTTTTTTATCATTTCTCCTGCTTGATCAAATCTTTCTTCCCTTGAAGCTTTTAGTGCTTCATGTAGGTATGATTTTGCATCTCCTACATTGCTTATTATTTGAAAACTTAATAATTCCATTCCTTCCACAATATCCACCGTCTTTCTATATATTCTATATTATTTTATTTTAATTTTAAAGGGCTTGTTCTCTTTTTCATATAATTGTCTAACCATTCTTCACTTGCTTTCTCATAAGTAGTCTTTCCATTCTCATTTTTACATACATATACTGTTGCCTCTATTTTATCAGTAGCTATTACGAATGAAAATCCTTCTATGTTTGTAGCTACTCCAAATTCACCCTGCTTGTTTATACATACTACTGATATATCTCCTGCTTTTTTTCTTCTCTTTATTAATAAATCATTTAGTTCAGATACTGCCTTATCTGCTGCTTCTTGTGGACTATATCCTTCTTTCATTAGTCTTACTATTTCATAAGACGAGCAACCTTTCATGATGTCTTCTCCAAGTCCTGTTGCGCTTGCTCCTCCTATTTCACTATCTACATAGAAACCTGAGCCTGAAACTGCTGAATCTCCTGTTCTTCCTCTTTTCTTCATAAATAATCCTGATGTAGATGTTCCACTTGCCATTGAATCATTTGTATCAAGGGCTACCATTCCTACAGTGTCATGTCCAGAATAAGGACTAAGTCCCTTGTCTACTGTTTCTTTTAATCTATTTTTATAGTGAATTATAGCTCTATCTGTGAGCATATTTTGTCTTTCAAATCCATTTTTATGGGCATATTCTTCCGCTCCAGCTCCTACTAGAAAGCAATTTACTTTTTCCTTGCTTAATTTTCTAGCTATAGATATTGGATTTTTGAAATCTCTTATTCCAGCAACTGCTCCAATTGATAGACTATCTCCATCCATGAATGCTGCATCTAGTTCTACTTCTCCATTTTCATTTGGAAGTCCTCCATATCCTACTGATTTATAGTAGGGGAAATCTTCTACCATCTTTACTGCTTCTTCTGTTGCATCAGCTGAAGAACCATTATTCTTTAATATTTTAACCCCTTCTTCTATTCCTTCTAGGGCCATTCTCCATGTGGCTATCATTGCATAAGTCATAAATATACCTCGTTTCCTTATATTGTCTTTATTTTGCTAAATTATATATTGCCTGGGCAAATATCTTTGCGTTTAATACTATATCATCTATATCCATATACTCATTTGGATTATGTGCTATACCTTTTTGTCCTGGGAAAGATGGTCCAAATGGTACGATATTTGGCATTATCTTAGCATAGGTTCCTCCTGTTGTAGTTACAGGTGTGCCATCAAGTCCTGTTACTTCTTCATATGCCTTTTGCATACTCTTTACCATATATGAATCCTTATCAAATTTCACTGGGTCATAGTTTAATAATAATTCTAATTTTATATTCTCTGTTAGTTTTAATTTGATTTTTTCTAGTATTTCATCTATTTGAACGATAGCTGGATATGATAAACTCATATGAAATGTTAATTTGGAGTCTTTTATGTCAGTTTTAAAATTTCTCATTTCCATAGTACCAAACTCACTATCCTTATAATCTATTCCAAGTCTTTGACCATTTGATTTACTGCTTAGTATATATTCATTTACAAAGTTAAAAAATTCTTTTGTTCTTTTTTCATAGTTTTGATCATTGTATTCTACATTAAATTCTATATTTGCTCTTCCTCTTTCACCATATACTACTGGATATTTGCAATCTGGAGTGAAGCCCATTATAGGTGGTTTTTCTTTTTTTAGATAATATGGAATATCATTAAATCCACTTTCTTCATCTGTTCCAAATATTATCCTAACTTTTTTATCCATAGTTAATCCTGATTCTTTTATTGCATATAGGGCAAATAGGGCTGACATTATCGGGCCCTTGTTATCTAGTACTCCTCTACCATACATTTTCCCATCTCTTATGCTAGCACAAAAAGGAGGACTACTCCAACCTTCACCTACATCTACTACATCTAAATGTCCTAGTATTCCTATATATTCTTCACCTTGACCAAATTCAGCATATCCCACACAATTATCTATATTTTTTGTTTTAAATCCTAGTTTGTCTGCTATTTCAAGTGCTTTTGCGAGTGCTTTTTTAGCTTCTTCTCCAAATGGTGCATCAGGTCTTGCTTGACCTTTTACACTTGCTATATTTACTATCTCTTTTATTGATTCTAATAATTGATCTTTAAACTTGTCAATATTATCATTTAAAATCTGTTCCACCCAAATAACCTCCACTTTGAACAAAATTAATATATAAGGCAGCCTTATAAGGCCACCTTATATGATTAGTAACATATATCTTTTTTAAGTTCTTTTGTATCTTCTTTTTTGTACATTTTTTCTGCAAGTAGGGCTATATTAGCTAGTGAATTCTTGAGTCCTGTTCCACCTTTTTTAGGCATTTTCACTATATTCATCTTATCTTTATATTCAGCTATTGTATCTTCATTTTCTTCTGACATTGCAGCTAGTGCTGGTATATCTGTATTTTCATTTATTTTATCTGCTAATACTGCACACATTTTCCCGTATCCTTTATAGTTATATGCTGGACCACAGATTACTATATCTGGGTTTAATTTTTTTACCATGCCCACCATTTTTCTTTCTACTTCTTCTTTATTTTCTTTGAAATATTCATCTCCACAATACAAACATGCACTTACTTGTCCATCTACTTCTTTTAAATGAGACTTTATCATAGGTACTGAGCCTATTTCTCCTTTTTTACCACCGGGAGCTATATTTGCCTTTTCTTTTCCACCCATTCCTGCTTGTATTTGGTCAAATATCATTAAAACTTTCATTTTACTACCTCCTAAAAATCATCCATTGATAAATCATCAAATGAAATATCTTCTAATTCATCTTCATCAGGTTTGTTTTCTTCGTCTTTTAAATAGTTTTTATCTAATATTTTTATAAATGGATAATATACTAGGCAACCTAATATTACTAATACTACTTGGAATATAGCTGCCCTTATACTTCCTGTTGAAAGGTAACCTGAAAATCCAAGTGGCGTTGTCCAAGGTAGTGCAACTCCATTAGTATATGGTAGAAATCCTGTTTCAAATGCTATTGCTGATAATATTGTATTCATTAATGGAACCCCTATGAAAGGTACTATCATTACTGGGTTTAATACTATTGGTAGTCCAAATATGATAGGTTCGTTTATTCCAAATATTCCTGGAACTATTGAAAGTTTTCCAAGTTTTTTAATCCTTTGTGATTTTCCTACTATAATCATAAGTATTACTAGAGAAAGTGTACTTCCTCCACCACCAAATGTTTGGAATAGGTCTACAAATTGTCCTGTATATATATGTGGAAGTGGTGCTCCTGCTTCAAATGCTGCTAGGTTTTCTATTGAAAGTGTTCTAAATATTGGTGAGAACACTGAGTTTGTAACTGCTGGTCCATTTATTCCAAATAACCAGAATATTGAACTTGATACTACATATACTATTTGTGCCCCTAAACTATTTCCTACTCCAAGAAGTGGTGCTTGAAGTACTGTATATATGAAATTATGTGCTGATTCATATGGTGTAAGTCCAAAACCAATTCTTATTAAAAAGAATATTAACATTACTATAGCACTTGGTATAAGTGCTGCAAAGGAATCTGATACTGCTGGTGGTACCCCTTCAGGCATCTTTATAGTCCAACCTTTTTTATATGCCCAGTGGAATACGTGTACTGATAATAAGGATACTATCATTGCTAAAATTATTCCATTTGTTCCTGTAAAGTTGAAACTTATAGCGCTTAATGATGCTAGGCCTTCTGCACCTTCATATGCTATGTCTGTAGGCATTATTATTATAAAGGATACTATAGCTACTATTGCACCTTGTATCTTATCTGCCCCTATTTCTCTAGCATAGGAATAGCCCATACCTATTACGGTAAGGAGTGCAATTATATTAAATGTTGCTCTTGATACTGCAGATAGATATGATTCCCATCCTTCTCCAAAGAATCTTGCCCAAAATTCTGACCAACCTGGTATTGGGAAGTTTGCTACAAGTAAGAATAGTGATCCTACTATGATAAGTGGCATTGACATCAAAAATCCATCACGTATAGCAACTAAAATCTTGTTTTTCCCTAGTTTGTCTGCTAGGGGCATTAGTACTTTCTCGAGTTTATCAAA
>NZ_JBQCYD010000011.1:0-60790 GCF_052088025.1 Senegalia sp. (in: firmicutes)
TTAAATGATATCTACTACAACACCAACAATTGAAGGAAAGAAAATAGTTGAGTATAAGGAAATAGTATTTGGAGAAGTTATCTCTGGAATGGATTTTATAAAGGACTTTGCAGCAGGACTTACAAATTTCTTTGGTGGACGTTCTAAATCTTATGAAGGTGAAATGATTAAAGCACGAGAAGAAGCAATTTTGGAAATGGAAAAAAGAGCTTTAAGCTTAGGAGCAAATGCAGTAGTAGGAGTAGATATAGACTATGAGGTATTAGGTCAAAATGGAAATATGCTAATGGTTACAGCATCCGGTACAGCTGTTATCATTGAATAATTTGATACATTTTTGATAATTAGGGTATAAGTTTATCAAATGATAAATAGGAGGTTTTTAAATGACATTTAAAGTAAATAATAAAGTAACTTGGGTAGGTAAAAGAGATTGGGAACTTACAAGATTTCATGGAGATGAATATTCAACAAATAGAGGGACTTCATATAATTCTTATCTAATAAGAGATGAAAAAACTGTTTTAATAGATACAGTATGGAGACCATTTGCTAAAGAATATGTGGAAAACTTAAAGAAAGAAATTGATTTAAATGAGATAGATTATATAATAGCAAATCATGGAGAAGTAGACCATAGTGGTTCTCTACCTGAACTTATGAGAGAAATTCCTGATACTCCAATATACTGCACTGCTGCAGCTATAAAATCTTTAAAGGGACACTACCATGAAGATTGGAATTTCATTGAAGTAAAAACTGGCGATGAGCTTGAAATTGGAGAAAATAAATTAATATTTGTAGAAGCAAAAATGCTTCATTGGCCTGATAGTATGTTTACTTATATGACTAATGATAATATATTATTTAGTAATGATGCATTTGGTCAACATTATGTAGCTGATCCTATGTTTAATGATCTAGTAGATAATGATGAATTATATCAAGAAGCAACAAAATATTATGCGAATATATTAACACCATTTTCTCCTATGGTGAAAAGAAAAATAAAAGAAGTATTAGATTTTAATCTTCCAGTAGATATAATAGCTCCAGCACATGGTATAATATGGAGAGATAATCCTACTCAAATAATTGAAAAATATATGGAGTGGGCTGATAATTATCAGGAAAATCAAATAACTATAATATATGATAGTATGTGGCATTGTACTAGAAGGATGGCTGAATCTATAGCTGAAGGAATAAAAGAAAATGATGATGCTAAAATAAAAATATTTAATGCAGCTAGAGCAGATAAAAATGATTTAATAACAGAAATTTTTAAATCTAAAGCTGTTTTAATAGGTTCATCTACTATTAATAATGGAATACTACATTCTATATCAGGGCTTCTTGAAATGATGAAAGGCATGAAATTTAAGAATAAGAAATATGCTGCATTTGGTTCATATGGATGGAGTGGAGAATCTGTTAAGATTATAAATGAAGAATTAAAGAGTGCTAAATATGAAGTAGTTAATGATGGAATAAAAGAACTTTGGAATCCAGATGATGAACAATTACAAAGATGTAGAGAATTTGGAGCTAAATTTGGTAAAGAAATTAAATAAATGATAAAAAAAGTTAGGGTTTAGATAAAACCCTAACTTTTTTTTTGTGTAACTTTAATAAGAACTAGTCATAATATATATTAGAATTTATATTGTATATCTTGGGTATATAAGGTTAAGAAGGGAGAATTAGAATGGATAATAATTATAAAGAAGTAAGTAAAACTTTATGGATAATATTATTTGCAAATTTTTTAGTTGCAATTGTTAAAATACTTGTAGGAAATATAGTAATGAGTGCAAGCCTTATTGCAGATGGATTTCATTCTTTTGCAGATGGTTCATCAAATATAGCAGGTTTAATTGGAATTAAATTTGCATCAAAACCTACAGATAAGGAGCATCCTTATGGCTATGAAAAATTTGAACTTCTTTCATCATTATTTATATCAGGAATGTTATTTTTCATATCAGGAAATATTGTCATGGATGCATTTAAAAAGTTGTTTAATCCAACAGAATTAAATATAAGTTCATATAGTATTATAGCAATAATTCTAACACTTATAATAAATATCATAGTAGCATCATTAGAATATAAAAAGGGCAAGAAATTAAATAGTAATATATTGATATCAGATTCTATGCATACTAAAAGTGATATATTTGTATCTTTAGGTGTTCTTTTTACATTGATATCTATAAGCCTAGGTCTGCCAAATATAATAGATCCAATAGCATCTTTTATTGTAGCAGGCTTTATAATCAAAGCAGCAATAGAAATATTTATATCAAGTAGTAGGGTTTTGGTAGATAAAAAAGCCCTAGATACAAGAAAGGTAAGAAAAGTATTAGATGAATATTTAGAAATAAAAGGAGTCCATAATATACGTAGCAGGAGTACAGGCAAAAAAATATTCTTAGATCTTCATATGCTTTTAGCACCTGATATGACCATAAAAACCTCTCATGATTTAATTCATAAAATAGAAGAGGATATGAAAGAAAATATTGATGATAAAATACAAATAATAGCACATTTTGAACCTTATTATAAAGACAAGAAATAATGGAGGAAGAGGATGAGGAAATTAAATCTAAAGAAAATAGGAAAGGCTCCAGGAACTTTAACTTATACTGGAGAAGAAAAAGAAACTAAATCAATATTGGAACTTATAACATATGATGAAAATCATTTTGAGAAAAATATAATCAACAGTTTAGATGTAATAACTAATATGTCTGAAAGTGTAAAGTGGCTTAACATATATGGTATAAATGATATAGAAACAATAGATGAAATTGGAGAGAAATTTAATATAAGTGATCTTTTACTTGAAGACATATTAAGTGTAGGCCAAAGACCTAAAATTGAATATGAAGATGATTATATATTTATAGTAATGAAAATGTTATATTTTAACGAAGATAGAACAAGAATAGAAGAGGAACAGATATCTTTTATCTTAAAAGAAAACTTTTTATTAACATTTCAAGAAAAAGAAGGAGATGTATTTGATTTAATCAGAAAAAGCTTATCTAATTCAAACTCTGATGATATAAAATATGGAGAAGATTATTTGTTGTATTTATTACTTGATACCATTGTAGATAAAAACTACCTACTTTTAAAAGAATTAGAATATAGTATAGATAAGGTTGAAGTTTCTGTTATGGAAGAGGAATACAATGATTTAGTAAAAGATATACATGTACTTAGAAGAGAATTAGTTGTAATAAAAACTGCAATATCACCTATGAATCAAATTGTTTATGAACTTATGAATAAAGCTCCCATAATAAGTAAAGAGGTTAGAAATTATTTGAAAGATGTAAATGATCATATAGTTCAAATCATGGATTTTATATCTATTTATAGAGAAACAGTAAACAGTTTATTTGATACGAAAATGTCTGATATGAGCAATAGGATGAATAAAATAATGACTACACTCACCCTTTATTCTACTATATTTATACCACTATCATTTTTAACTGGTGTATATGGAATGAATTTTAAATATATGCCTGAATTAGATGATAGGATAAGCTATCCTTTATTTTGGGTAATAGCTATATCACTTGCCATAGGTATGATATTATTTTTTAAGAAAAAGAAATGGCTGTAGATTTTAAGAAAAGAGATGAGAAAGATGATATATTTTGTAACTATTATTATATTGATTTTTATAATAATTATATTTTTATATATAGAAAACAATTTATTAACTACTACAAATATAAGTTTAAATATAAAAAAGGATTTAGGATCCTTTAATAATTATAAAATAGTTCATTTATCTGATTTACATAATAAATCTTTTGGTAAAAATCAAATTAATATTACTAAAAAAATCAAAGAAATGAATCCGGATCTAATATTTTTTACGGGGGACTTAATTGATAGCAGACGCAATGGAATAAAAAATGGAATAAAATTACTAGAAGAATGTTCTAATATAGCCCCTACTTATTATATAACAGGTAACCATGAAGAAAGAGCAGAGAAGTTTATCCCCTTATATAGCGAATTAAATAAGTTAAATATAGTATTATTAGAAGACAATAAAACTATTATTAGTAAAGATAAGTATAATTTAAACATATTAGGCTTAAGAGATAGAACAATTCAAAAAGGGAAAAAAGAAATAATGAATACTTTGGAAAATATGAATATAGATGATAAAAATATAAATATTTTATTAGCCCATAGACCAAATATGATTGATTCATATAATAAATATCCTATTGATATAGTTTTTTCAGGCCATGCCCATGGTGGACAGATAAGAATCCCTATCATAGGAGGACTATATGGACCAGATCAAGGTAAGTTTCCTAAATATGATTCAGGCTTTTTTAGTGTAGCAAATACTAAACTAGTAGTTAGTAGAGGACTTGGAAATAGCATATTTCCTCAAAGATTATTTAATCATCCAGAAATAATCTTAGTTAAATTGATTAATATTAAATAATTTACTTTAGATGCTTTAAAATGGGTATAATAATTTTAAATACGATTATAAGGGGAGTCTATGTTGATTGATCTAGAAAGTATTATAGATGAAGAAAAGATAAGTTATAGTTTATATGTGGAGGATTTAAAAACAAACAATGTCATCTTTGACATCAATTCAGATAAAGAAGTTTCGTCTGCAAGTATGATAAAAATATTTATAATGGCAGAGGCATATAATCAAATTAATAAAGATAAGTTTATGGAACAAAAGATAGTTAATATATGTGATGAAAATATTGTAGGTGGTAGTCTTATAAAAAACTTATCTGTTTATGGATATTCTATAAAAGATTTACTTTTTTTAATGATGAATCTAAGTGATAATACAGCTACAAATCAAATTATTGATATTTTAAAAATGGAAAATATAAATAATTTCATAACTATGCAAGGATTAAAAAATACAGTTATAAATAGAAAAATGATGGATTTTGAAAAAAAGAAACAAGGTTTTGATAATATAACTTCAGTAAGGGATATTGCTAATATATTAAAGAAGATCTATTATAAGGATTTAATAAGTAAAAAGGCATCTAATGAAATGTTAAATATAATGAAAAAACAAATGGATAATAGAATGATTACAAGAAATATTGATGAATCTAAAGCTAAAATATATCATAAAACAGGAAATCTTCCATTTATAAACCATGATGGAGCAATAGTATCTTTAAAAAATGCTGATTATATATTTGTTATGTTTACATGGGATGGATTTGATAATATATATGGAAGGAAAATCATAGGAGAAGTATCAGAAAAAATATATAATGATTTTTCAAAAAACTATCCACAATAGTGTTGTTTTGGATAGTTTTTATTAATTCATATTTTATTTTAGTAATTTAAAATATGTTATACTATATGTATATATACTATATTAATTAGAGGTGAATAAATTGAAGAATTTAAACATACATGAGTTAATGGAAGATATGCACTATTTAAAATTATTAGGTGAAGAGTATCCATCTATTCCTTCAGTTTCATCAGAGATAATTAATTTAAATGCCATATTAAATCTTCCTAAAGGAACAGAACATTTTCTAACAGATATTCATGGTGAATATGAGGCATTTTCTTATGTGCTCAGGAATGCATCTGGAGTTTTAAAATTTAAAATTGATGATTTATTTGATAATGAACTTACTAGTGATGAAAAAAAGAAACTGGCAACACTTTTATATTATCCAGAAGAAAAATTAGATTTAATAAAAAAAGAAATAAAAGATATGAATTGTTGGTATAAAGATACCCTTATACATTTAATAAAAATATGTAGGGTAGTTTCTTCAAAATATACAAGGTCTAGAGTAAGAAAAATGTTGCCTAAAGATTTTGCATATATTATAGAGGAATTATTACATGAAGAGGAAGGTATGCTAAATAAGCATGATTATTTTCACAATATAATTCATACAATAATTGATATTGATAGAGCAGATGAATTTATAATAGCTATAGCTAATTTAATACAAAGGCTTGCAATAGATAGACTTCATATAATAGGAGATGTTTATGACAGGGGACCATCCTCTCATAAAATATTAGATGATTTAATACTTAGAAGAACATTTACAGATGTACAATGGGGGAATCATGATATTTTATGGATGGGAGCTGCAGGAGGTTCTTTAGCATGTATTACAAATGTTATAAGAATAGCTCTTAGATATGCTAACTTAGCGACCTTAGAGGAAGGTTATGGTATAAACTTACTTCCACTTGCTACATTTGCGCTAGATAAATACAAAGATGATGATTGTAAGCAATTTATTCCAAAAAAGCTTATAGAAAATTATTATCAAGAAAAAGATTTAGAATTAATTTCAAAGATGCACAAGGCAATAACTATTATTCAATTTAAAATAGAAGGACAAATAATAAAAGAAAGTCCTAATTATAATATGGAAGATAGATTATTGTTAGATAAAATAAATTATGATGATTATACTATAAATATAAATGGAAAAACATACAATTTAAATAATCAATTTTTCCCAACAATAGATATAAACAACCCTTATAAGTTAACAGAAGAAGAAACTAGAGTATTAAATAGGATGAAAGAATGCTTTTTAGAAAGTGATAAATTAGAACAACATATCAAGTTTTTATATTCTAATGGCAGTATGTATTTAAACTATAATTCTAATCTTTTATATCATAGTTGTATACCTTTAAATGAAAAAGGTGAGTTTAGAAAAGTTAATTTAGGTAAAGAATCTTTACATGGAAAAGAATTATTTGATAAATTTGATTTTTTAGCAAGGATGTATTATTTTAATAATGATGAAATAGATGAAAAATTATACGGAAAAGATTTAATGTGGTATTTATGGTGTAATGGAAATTCCCCTGTTTTTGGCAAAAATAAGATGACAACTTTTGAGAGATATTTTATAGATGATAAATCTACACATCTAGAGAAAAAGGACCCATATTATAAGTTTAGAGAAGATGAAGATGTAATTAATAACATTCTAATAGAATTTGGACTTGATCCAGCTAATTCTCATATTATAAATGGACATGTACCAGTAAAAGCATCCCGTGGGGAAAGCCCAATAAAGGCAAATGGGAAATTACTTGTTATTGATGGAGGATTTTCCAAGTCATATCAACCAAAAACTGGTCTTGCAGGGTATACTTTAATATATAACTCATATGGTATTAGACTTGCATCACATGAGCCATTTGAATCTAAAATGAAAGCAATAAAAGAAGAAAAAGATATATTATCTACCTTGGAGCTACTTGAAGAGATGGATAATAGAAAACATATATATGATACAGATAAGGGAAAAGAATTAAAAGATAGAGTAGAGTATCTCAAAAAGTTACTCTCAGCTTATAGACTAGGCCTAATAAATGAGAATATAAAATAAACTTATGTTTAATGAAATTTATTAGGGGTAATATCAGTATTGGAAAGACATAATAAAAGTAGGAGGGATTGTTGTATGAAAGATTATCATGAGCCAATGGAATTATTAGATGATCACACAAGAAATTGTGTAAGAGCATTAAACAGTTTAAGAGAAGAGGTAGAGGCGGTAGATTGGTACCATCAAAGAGTTGCTGCTACTAATGATAAGGAATTAAAAGCAGTTATGGCACATAATAGAGATGAAGAAATTGAACATGTTGCTATGACACTTGAGTGGTTAAGAAGAAATATGGATGGTTGGGATGAAGAATTACGTACTTATTTATTTACAGATGCACCAATTGTAGAAGTTGAAGAAATAGCTGAAGCTGGAGAAGACAGTGGTAGCTCTTCTAAAGGTAATGATTTAGGAATAGGAAAATTAAAATAATATTTAATTTTCATATAAATTATTGAAAGGAGTTTTTATATGTTAAAAAGAAATTTAGCACCTATATCTGAAGCAATGTGGGAAGAAATTGATGATAGAGCAAAAGAAGTACTTTCAAATTATTTATCTGCAAGAAAAGTAGTTAATGTAAGTGGACCTAAAGGACTAGAATATAACGCAATATCTGAAGGCCGTTTAGAAACAATAGAAGGTGAAGAAGATGTATGCGCAGGTATATATAAAGTAAAGCCTCTTATAGAATCCAGAGTAGAATTTGAGTTAAATAGATGGGAAATGGATAATTTAGAAAGAGGAGCAAAAGATATTGAGTTAGATAATCTTGAAGAAGCAGCTAAAAAAATAGCATTATTTGAAGATAAGGCTATATATAATGGTTTTAGAAATGGCATGATTGAAGGTCTTACAGAGGCTTCAGGACAAGAAAAAATGAGTTTTGGAAATAGTGGAGATGATATAATTAAGTCGGTATCTAAGGCTATAATAAAACTTAATAGATCTTTTACAAGCAAGCCTTATGCACTTGTAGTAGGTGAAGAAGCTTATGAGAGAATAAATGCAAATTGCATGGGATATCCATTAATTAAGAGATTAGAAGATTTATTAGGAATGGAAGTTATATATTCTCACGTAGTAAAGGGAGCATTTTTAGTTCCATTTGATCATGAAGATTTAGAAATGACTATAGGAAAAGATTTATCTATAGGTTATCAAAGTAGTGATAATGAAAAGGTTAGATTCTTTATGACTGAATCATTTACTTTTAGAGTATTAGATCCAGACATAATTATAGAATTTACAGTATAATATATCTAGATTAAATATAAAAAGACTCCCTAGGGAGTCTTTTTAATATGCAGGAACTACACCACCATCATAATTTTCTTTTATAAATTCCTTTATTTCTTCAGATTGAAGAGCACTGGCTAAAGCTTTTAAGTTTTCATTATCTTTATCTTCACTTCTTATAGCTATTACATTTGCATAAGGAGAATCTTTTCCTTCTATTAATATAGCATCTTCTGTAGGGGTTAAATCAGCTTCTAGGGCATAATTACCGTTTATAATAGCCAAATCAACATCATCAAGTGATCTTGGTATTTGAGCTGCTTCAAGAGCTTTAAAGTCTAATTCCATAGGATTATCCACTATATCCTTTTCTGTTGCAAGTAGTCCAGCATCTTTGTCTATTTTTATTATGCCTTCATTTTCTAAAAGTAAAAGAGCACGACCCCCATTGGTAGGATCATTTGGGATAGCTATACTACTACCTTTTTCTATTGTTTTAACATCTTTATATTTATTTGAATATAGGCCTAATGGTTCTACATGAATTTTTGCAAGTGATATTAGATCTGCATCATTTTATATCATTGAAGTCTTCTAAATAAGGACTATGTTGAAAAAAGTTTGCATCTAATTCTTCATCATTAAGGGCTAAATTAGGCTTAACATAATCAGTAAATTCAACTATTTCTAAAGTTATTCCATCATCAGCAAGTTTTTCTTTTACTTGCTTTAATAATTCTGAATGTGGTATGGGAGTTGCTCCTACCTTTAAAATGTTCTTATCAGAACTTTCTTCTGAATCATTACCACAACCTACAAATATTAGTGCTACTAGAGATAATACGATTAACAATTTTTTCATTTTAACACACTCCTAACGATTTTCTAATAATTTAAATGCTATTTTGTTACCTAAAGATTGAACTACTTGAACCAATATTATAATGGCTATAACAGCAATAAACATCACTTGTAGGTCAAAACCATAATAACCATATCTTATTGCTAAATATCCAAGACCTCCAGCTCCTATTGCTCCTGCTATAGCTGAGTATCCTATTAAATTTATAATAGTTAAAGTCATACCAAGAACTAATGATGGCAGCGCTTCTGGTATTAAAACCTTAAATATTATTTGCATGGTAGTTGCCCCCATTGATAGAGATGCTTCAATCACGCCATAATTTACTTCTTTCAAAGCAGATTCTACAATCCTAGCTACAAAGGGTGCTGCTGCAATTGATAATGGAACAATTGTTGCAGTGTTACCTATAGACGTACCTACAATAAGTTTGGATAATGGAGATAATATCAACATCAATATTATAAAGGGAAATGATCTACCAATATTGACTAGAAAATCTAATATATTATTTATTTTCAAACTTTCTAAAAGTCCATTCTTGCCGGTAATAAATAATATTATTCCAATTGGAAATCCAAGTATAAAACCAAATATAGTAGATAAAGACACCATAAATAAAGTTTCTAAAATTGGATCATAAATAAGATCAATTATTTCTTTCATTTCTTATCACCTCTGCTTTCACATTATTATTATTTAAAAAATCTATACTTTTATTAATTTCATCTAAATCACCAGTAATTTGAATGCTTAGATTACCAACATTTGTACTTATTAATTTATCTATATTACCTGATAAAATATTAATATCTATATTATAGTTTTTAATAAGTGTTGATATAATAGGTTTTTTAGAAGAATCTCCTATAAATGTAAGTTTTAATAATTTGCTATTTTCTGTATTTATAATATCTAATTCAGAAATATCATCATTATGCATAGATTCTATAAAACTTTTTGTAGTATTGGATTTGGGATTTAAAAAAACTTCATCAACATTACCTTTTTCTACAATTTCTCCATTTTCCATAACAGCCACTTTATCACAAGTTCTTTTTACTACTTCCATTTCATGAGTTATCATTATAATTGTAAGATTTAATGTTTTTTGTAATTTTTTTAAAAGTTCCAGGATTGATTTAGTAGTTTCTGGATCTAGTGCTGATGTAGCTTCATCTGATAATAAAAGATTTGGTTTATTTGCAAGAGCACGTGCTATAGCTACTCTTTGTTTTTGTCCACCACTTAATTGAGATGGATAAGCAAGCTTTTTATCACTAAGACCTACAAGTTCTAATAAATCATCTACTCTTTTAGAGATCTGATCTTTATTCATTTTGGAAATTTGGAGAGGAAAGGCTATATTATTAAAGACATTTTTTGAGTTCAATAAATCGAAATGTTGAAAAATCATTCCAATATTCTTTCTTGTATTTAATAAATTCTTTTTATCTAATGTAGTTATGTCTACATTATCAATATAAATATTTCCACTATCAACATTTTCTAGCCTGTTTATAGTTCTTATAAGTGTTGATTTTCCTGCACCACTTAAGCCAATAACTCCATAGATCTCTCCACTTTCTATATTTAAACTCACATTTTTAAGTGCTAATACATTTTTATTTTTAGATTTATATTCTTTATATAAATTTCTTATTTTTATCATTTTTAGACCCCATTTCAATTCTAACAATTATTTTTTTGTAATAAAAAAAATCCTCTTAGAAAGAGGATTTTTTTCCTCCCTCATCTTTCAGCATATATATGCTGCTGGAATTAGCACCTTATGCATCATGCATTGGTTGCTGGGTTTCATCGGGCCAGTCCCTCCACCTCTCTTGATAAGAGTTTCGATATTCATATTGTTTTAAATTATATATCTATATTTATCATATGTCAATAGTGAATTTTCTTTTTTTTCTAATAACCTTGTGTCATAATAGAATTAAGATAGAAGAGGAGTTGATTACATGCCTAAAATAACAGATATTAAAGATGCTATAAAAAATAATGAGAGAGTTCATATTTATATAGATGGAGAATACTTTAAAACCACATTAAAAGAAATTAGTTTTGGACTTAATTTATATCCTGGAAAGACAATAGAAAAATCTATATTAGATGAAATGATAGTAAAAGAAGATATTATAAAATGTAAAAACAAAGCATTTCAAATAATAAATGGAGCACCACAAAGCGAAAAAAATTTAAGATATAAATTAAGCAAATATGATTTTGATGATAATATTATTGAAAAGGTATTGGTTGATTTAAGTGAATATAATTTGATAAATGATGAAAAATTAGCTGAAAGTATAATAAAGGATAAAAGAAATTTAAAACATTTTGGAAGCAAGAAAATATATTATGATTTATTAAAAAAGGGGATAGATAAAGAAGTTGCTAAAGAAGAATTAAACAAATTAGAAGATAGGGATTTAGAATTAGAAAATGCAATAAAATTAGCACAAAAAAAGATAAGGCTCATAAAAGATGAAGACAAAAGAAAAGTATATGGAAAACTTGCAAATCATTTATCATATAAAGGTTTTGAATATGATATTGTAAAAAAAGCTATAGATAAAGTAATGAAATAAATCATAATGAGGTGAAATAAATTTGAAAGAATTAAAATTATTATGGAAATTTATGAAGGGGAGTAAATTATTATACTTAGCTGCGATTGTTAGTATAGGGCTTGCTACATTTGCATCTATTATAAATCCATTAGTATTAAAGTTTTCTATTGACTCTGTAATTGGAGATAAAGATATAGAGGCACCTGATATTATAAAGAATATTATAGAAAACATTGGTGGTATAGAAGTATTTGAGAATAACTTATGGATATTAGCATTAATACTTATAATTCTTACAATAATTCAAGGTATATTTTTATATACAAAAGGAAAGTGGTCAAATACTGCCGCTGAATCTATTTCCAAAAATATAAGAGAAAAGTTATATGACCATATTCAAAACTTACCATATACTTATCATGTAAGGGCTGAAACTGGAGACCTTATTCAAAGATCTACATCTGATATAGATACAATTAGAAAATTTCTAGCCATACAATTTGTAGAAATTGGAAGAGCTGTATTTATGATTTTGTTTATTTCTATAATAATGTTCTCATTAAATATTAAGATGGCTCTTGTATCTATGGCTGTTGTACCAATTATATTTGCATTTTCAGTAGTGTTCTTTTTAAAGGTTAAAAAAATATTTAGATTATCTGATGAATCTGAAGCAGAATTATCTACAGTTTTACAGGAAAATTTAAATGGTGTTAGGGTTGTAAGAGCTTTTTCTAAAGAAAAGTTTGAGATTGATAAATTTGAAGAAAAAAATGAAAGATATAGATATTTAACTTATAAACTTATAAAACTTTTAGCAGGATATTGGGCCTTATCTGATTTATTAAGTTTAATTCAAATTGGATTAGTCTTAGTTTTAGGAGTTTATTGGACTGTTTTAGGAGATATAAGTCTTGGTACCTTAGTTGTATTTACTACATATGAAGGTATGCTTTTATGGCCAGTTAGACAATTAGGTAGGATATTAACTGATTTAGGTAAATCATTAGTTTCCTTAGAGAGAATAGGTGAAGTACTAGATAATCCAATCGAAAAAGAAGAAGAAGGAGAATTAACACCTGAAATAGAAGGGAATATCGAATTTAAAAATGTATCATTTAGCTATGAAGATGGAGAAAAAATATTAAAAAATATATCTTTTGAAGTTAAAAGAGGAGAAACTGTAGCTATAATGGGTAAAACTGGCTCTGGTAAATCTTCTTTAGTTCATTTGCTTGCCAGATTATATGATTATGATTCAGGTTCTATAAAGATAGACGGTATTGAACTTAAAAACATAAAAAAAAGATGGATGAGAAAAAATGTAGGATTAGTACTACAAGAACCTTTTTTATTTTCAAGAAGTATAAAGGAAAATATAGGTATATCAAATTTAAAGGCTAAAGATAATGATATAAGAGAATCTGCTAGAATTGCAGCTATTCACAATGTTATATTAGGATTTAACAAAGGCTATGACACAACAGTAGGTGAAAAGGGTGTTACTTTATCAGGTGGACAAAAGCAAAGAATCGCTATAGCAAGAACTATTATAAACAATAGTCCAATACTAGTATTTGATGATTCCTTAAGTGCAGTAGATACAGAAACTGATCTAGCAATAAGAAGAGCTTTAATTTCAAGGAAAAAAAACATTACTACATTTATAATATCACATAGAATTACTACAGTATCTGAAGCTGATAAGATTATAATATTAGAAGATGGAAAAATAGTGGAATCAGGTACACATTTGGAATTATTAGAAAGAGAAGGTTTATATAAAAGAGTATTTAATATTCAAAGTGGAATAAATACAAAACAAAAATAATAAAAGAATTGGGGTGCTAATATGACAGGATTTACAGAGAAAGAATATAGCAAAAACTTAAATTTAGGAATTTGGAAAAGAATTTTTAAATATATGAAAAATTATAAAAAAAACTTATATATATTGATTTTAATAATGTTAAGTGTAGCAGCAATTGATATAATATTCCCTCTCATGACAAGAATTGCTATAGATGATTATGTGGTACCAGGAAATACTGATGGCCTAATTAGATTTTCATTTATATACTTAATATTGATAGTAATACAAGTCTTAAATGTATGGGCATTTATTGCTATAGCTGGGAAAGTTGAAATGGGCATACAATATGATATAAGGAAATTAGGATTTAAAAAACTTCAAGAGCTATCTTTTACATATTATGATAAAACACCAATAGGATGGATAATGGCTAGAATGACATCTGATGTTAGAAGACTTGGAGAAACTATAAGTTGGGGAATTGTAGATTCAGCTTGGGGTCTTACATTTATGATAGGTGTAGCTATAGTTTTGTTTTTTTTGAATTTCAAATTAGCACTTATTACTTTATCAGTGGTTCCAATACTTGCTCTTTTAAGTATATATTTTCAAAAAAAGATATTAAATTCTTATAGAGATGTAAGAAAAATAAATTCTCAGATTACTGGAGCATTTAGTGAAGGAATATCTGGTGCTAAAACCACAAAATCATTAGTTAGAGAAAATGAAAATTTAAAAGAATTTACAAATCTAACTATAAACATGAGATTTGTTTCTATAAGAGCAGCTATATTTTCATCTTTATTCTTACCTATAGTTTTAACTCTTGGGAGTATTGGAACTGGTCTTGCGCTTTGGTTTGGTGGAAAGGGAGTAATGATAGGAAATATAAGCTATGGAACCTTTGTAGCCTTTTTATCATATACAACTTTATTTTTTGAGCCAGTAAGAGAACTTGCAAGAGTTTTTTCTGAATTACAATCAGCTCAAGCTTCAGCTGAAAGAATATTATCTTTAGTAGAAATGGAGCCTGATATAAGAGATAGTGAAGAAGTGATTTTAAAATATGGGGATATATTAAATCCTCGATATGAAAATTGGGAAGAGATTAAAGGTGATATTGAATTTCAAAATGTTTCATTTCAATATCAAAGTGGAGAAAAGGTATTAGAAAAGTTTAATTTAAAGATAGATTCTGGAGAAACTATAGCATTAGTAGGAGAAACAGGATCAGGTAAGAGCACAATTGTTAATTTAGTTTGTAGGTTTTATGAACCAACTGAAGGTAGTATATTAATAGATGGTATAGATTATAAAGAAAGATCATTATCATGGCTACATTCAAATATAGGATACGTCCTTCAAAGTCCACATTTATTTAGTGGTACTATATTAGAAAATATAAAATATGGATCTAAAAATGCTAGTGATGATGAGGCAATAAGTGCATCTAAAAAAGTAAATGCACATGAATTTATAAAGGGATTAGAGAATGGATATAATACACAAGTAGGCGAAGGTGGAGGAAAGTTATCAACTGGTCAAAAACAACTTATATCATTTGCAAGAGCTATAGTTTCAAACCCCTCATTATTTGTTTTAGATGAAGCTACTTCTTCTATTGACACTGAAACTGAAAAGAAAATACAAGATGCTATAGAAAAAGTGCTTAAAAATAGAACAAGTTTTATAATAGCCCACAGATTATCTACAATAATAAATGCAGATAAAATACTTGTAATTAAAAAGGGTGAGATTTCAGAATATGGCAATCACTTTGAATTATTAGATAAAAAGGGTTACTACTATAGACTTTATAATAATCAATTTAAAAAACAAAGTTCTACTAATTCATGGGATTAAAGTTTATATATTATAAAATAAGGTAAATATAAAATATTAAGTGAGGTGATAATTTTGAAATTAGATATATTTGATTATATTTTTATAATTATAAGTATATTATGGTTGCTTGAATTTGTCATATATCCTTCCAGATATAAAAAAGATGAAATAAAGAAGGATACCTTTTATATGATATTGGTAACAATTATTTTAGTGGCTGTAATGAATGGTATAATGACTTATTTTGATATAGGTTTATTTAATATTAAATGGATAAGAATAATAGCTTTGTTCGTTTATTCCTTTGGTTTACTATTAAGATATTGGTCTCTTTTTGTATTAGGTAGAAATTTTTCGAGATTTGTTCATGCTGAGGAAGATCAAGATTTAATTAGCAAGGGGCCTTATAGATATTTAAGACATCCGCTATATTTAGGACTTTTTTTATTAACCATATCAATACCCTTATATACAGAAAATTTTTTGGTCTTTATATTTTCTGCTTTTATAATGTTTAAAATACTCAAAATGAGAATGGATGAAGAAGAAAAGATGATGGAAAAAATCATAGGTCCAAGATACATAAAATGGAAAGAAAAAAGGTATAAATTCATACCCTTTATTTATTAGGAGGTAAGTATATGAGAAATAAAAAAGTCGTAATAGTAGGTTCTGGTCTTGGAGGTATTTCTTCTGCTATATCCTTAGCTACACAAGGCTATGATGTAGAAGTTTTTGAAAAGAATGATAAGATAGGTGGCAAATTAAATGTATTAGAAAGAGATGGCTTTAAATTTGATTTAGGTCCTTCTATTTTCACCATGCCTCATATATTTAATGAGTTATTTGAAAATGCCGGAAAGAATATGGAGGATTATTTTACTTTAGTAGCAGTAAAACCTCATTGGAGAAATTTCTTTGAAGATGGTAAAATAATAGATCTTATTCCTGTAGATATTAAGAATAAGTTTAGAGCTACAAATGTATCTGAAAGGGATAATAGAGATTTAGAAGAATTTCTTACATATTCAAAGAAATTATATGACTTAGTGGATGAAGGTTATTTTGCTAAAGGTCTAGATACCTTTAAGGATAATATAAAAGAATATGGCTTTATAAAATTATTAAAAGATTTAGATGGATTATCTACAATGGATTCACAGGTGAGAAAATATATAGATAATGAATATTTAATAGATATAATAAATTTTTTCATAAAATATGTAGGCTCATCCCCTTATAATGCCCCAGCACTTTTTAATTTGCTCCCATATATACAATATCAATTTGGACTTTGGTATGTGGAAGGTGGCATGTATAATTTAGCAGAAGGTTTTTTAAAGCTCATGGAAGAATTAGAAGTTAAAATAAATTTAAACAGTGAAGTTGTAGAGATATTAAAAGAAAATGAAAAAGTATCTGCTATAAGGCTTAAAAATGGAAAAGTAATAAAAGCTGACATAATAGTTTCAAATATGGAGGTAATTCCAGCATATGAAAATCTTTTAAAAGAAGATAGAGAATTTTTAAAGAAATATGATAAATTTGAGCCAACTTGTTCAGGTCTTGTTATTCATTTAGGTCTAAAGAAGGAATATAAAAATTTAGCACATCATAATTTCTTTTTTTCTAAAGACCCAAAAGAACATTTTGCTACAGTATTTAATAAAAAGAAATTACCATCTGATCCTACAATTTATCTCGTAGCACCTACTAGGACTGATAAATCTCAGGCACCTGAAGGATACGACAATATAAAAATACTACCACATATTCCATATATTCAAGATGATATAAAACTTTCAGATTATATGGAATTAAAAGAGAGAATATATGACAAACTAGAAAGCATGGGTCTTGATGATTTAAGGGAAAATATATTATTTGAAGAAATTTTAACTCCATTTGATATAAAGAAAATGTATAATTCAAATAAGGGTTCTATCTATGGAGTTGTTTCAGATGTGAAAAAGAATCTAGGATTAAAGGCGTCTAAAAGAAGTGAAAAATATGACAATCTTTATTTTGTAGGAGGAAGTGTAAATCCAGGAGGCGGGATGCCTATGGTTACATTATCAGGTTTAAATTTAAAAGATTTAATTTTAGAAACCAAAAAAAATTAAAAAGTAGTATAATGATAATGGGGGTGATATTTTGCCATTTAAAGATATAAATTTAGATTATAATATTATGGCTGAAAACAATATACCATTATTAGTAAATAATGCTGAATGGAAAAAAATATTTGGAAATTCAGATGACAAGTATATTCAAATTGCAAAAAAAGAACTATTAGAAAAATTAAAGCATGAAAGAGAAACTAAAAACAAACTAAAAAACTTACAAAGTAAAAAGAGAAAAGAAATGGTTAATATAGTTAATTTATCTCATATGGTAAATAATGATGATAAAAAAGCTATAAAAAGGCTAGAAAATTCAAGAGCTGAAATAATAAAGATGAATGAAGAAACAGAAGATTTAAAGTTTGAATTAGACATGATACCTAGTCAAATAAGAAAAGCTAATTTTGAACTTTTAAATATAACTGTAACTATAGCTTATGAAGATTTAAAGCTAAAAGAAAAAAAGTTATTTCCTATAAATGATGAAATTTCAGACTTAAGAATAAAACTAAAAAAACTTATAGAAGATAAAAATGATTATGAAGAATCAATAAATGATACCTACACATTTCTTCATAATATTATAGGAAAAAAGGAAATTGAAAAACTAGATAAGAATTTTTTTGAATAAGAAAAGGGGAGAAAATTTGACTTTTGATTTAATATTACTTTTCATATTGATTATAAGTGGAATAGAAATTTTCACTGGCACTTTTACTAGTAAAATATATAAAAAAGAAGATAAAAACAATAAAAAGGAACCTAGAATCTATACTATTTTAAAATTGATTTTTATAATATTGTTTTTATTAACTACTATATATTTTTTATATAAGGCAGTATATGTTTTAGGTATGTTATTAGGTATACCTTTAGATAAAAATATACTAGACATAATTAGAGATCTTACAAAATAAGATTTATTAACTTAGCAGTGGTATATTAGCTTTAATATAGGGTATAAATATATTGAATTTATAATATAAATTATTTAGGAGGTTATTTTATGAAAGCAAAAGATATAATGACTACAGAAGTTATGAAAGTAAAAGTAGATGATAAAGTAGAAGATGTTACAAGGTTACTTATAACAAATAAAATTAGTGGTGTACCTGTAGTAAATGATGAAAATGAAGTAGTTGGTATTGTAACAGAAACAGATCTTATATTTAGAGATAAGGATGTTAATATGCCATCTTATGTACCATTATTAGGAGGATTTATATTACTTGATTCAGTTAAAAAGTTTGAAAAAGAATTAAGAAAGGCTGCAGCATATAAGGTTGAAGATTTAATGAGTACACCAGTTATAAAAGTATATGAAGATGATGACTTAAGACAAGTAGTAAATATTATGCTAGAAAAAAGAATAAACAGAGTACCAGTAATAGATAAAGAAGATAAGTTAAAAGGTATAATAGCTAGATCTGATATATTATCACATATTTAATAATGGGGTGTAAATAATTGAAAAAAATATTTGTTGTGATTGTTTTAATATCTTTACTAACAATAGCTTGTAAAGATAAAAATCCAACAGATGAAGAATTATTTAATGAACTTCAGAAAACCATAAATAACATAGAAAATTACTCTTGTGATGTATCAATGATCATACATGGTAATAAAAAGCCTGAAAAGTACTTGGCTAAGTATTTCTTTTTAAAGCCTAACAAATATAAAGTTCAGTATATGGATGGAAAACAAGATATATATTTTGATGGCAAAAAAACCTTTTTCATATATCCTGATATAGATAAGGTAAAGATTATTCAAAATAAAAAAGAAACAAAGGAAAATACTAGTTTCTTTTTAGGATATTTTCTAGAAAGAATTCAGACCTCTGAAGAAATGCAAATAACAAGTGAAGATGATTATTTAATTATTAAAATAAATTTACCAGGAAATAATACATCACGAAAAGAACAAAAAATATGGTTTTCAAAAGAAAATTTTAAACCTTTAAAAATGATAATAATTGATAGTGAGGGCAAAGAAACCATAGAAATAAAATATACTAATTTAAATTATGACATAAAACTCACAGAAAAAAATCTATTTGAATCATTATAAAAAGGAGGCAAAATGTTGGAATCAAAAAACATAAGGCCGGCATGGGCAGAGATAAACTTAGATAATCTAGCACATAATATAAAAGAAACTAAAAAACTAATTAAAAAACATACCTTGTTTACAGCAGTAGTAAAAGCAAATGCGTATGGTCATGATTCTGTTGAAGTTTCAAAACTTTTTTTGGATAATGGAGCTGATAGACTTGCTGTTGCTACATTATCTGAAGCTATAGAACTAAGAAATAGTGGCATAAAAGATACTCCTATCATGATACTTGGTTATACTCCTGATGCACAAAGAAAACAACTACTTAAGTACAATATAATAAGTACCATATATTCTTTTTCACAGGCAAAATTACTTTCTGATACTGCTTTAGAGCAAAACAAAACTTTTAAAATACATATAAAGATAGATACAGGAATGAGAAGACTAGGATTTCAAGATGATCAGGAAGCTATAGATGAAATATTAAAGATATCACAGCTTCCTAAAGTAGAAATTGAAGGGATTTTCAGTCATTTTGCTAAATCTGATGAAAAGGATAAAAGATTTACAAGATTACAATTTGAAAGATTTTCTAAAATGATTAGTATTTTAGAAAGTAAAGGCATTCATATACCTATAAAACATATATCTAATAGTGCTGCAATAATAGATTTACCTGAATATAACCTTGACATGGTTAGAGCAGGTATAATGTTATATGGGTTATATCCTTCAGAAGATGTAAATAAAAAAAGAATAAAGTTAAAAGCAGTGATGAGTCTTAAAACCAAAATATCATATATTAAAACTATAGATAAAGACCAAGGTATTAGTTATGGTCATACCTATACGACAAGTAAAGAAACTAAAATAGGGACTATACCTATTGGTTATGCCGATGGTTTTAGACGAAATTTAAGTAATAATATAAGTTTAACTATAAAAAATAAAAAAGTTGATCTAGTAGGTACAATCTGTATGGATCAAGCAATGATTGATTTATCAGCAATAAGTGATGTAAATATAGGAGATCTAGTAACTATTTTTGATGGGAATAAAAAAAATACTAATACTGTAGATGATATTGCTCAAAAATTGGGTACAATTAATTATGAGGTAGTTTCAATGGTAGGTAGTAGGGTTCCAAGGTTATTTATAAAAGAGGATAAGATTGTTAAGGTAAAAGATTATAATTTACATAATAGTTAGTATATAAGTTTAGGTCTAATGGCTTATTTGAAAATTTTAGTATACTAATATATAATCAAGTATATACTTAGCTATAAGAGAATATAATAATAGTAGGTATATATATGGAATTATAATATCTTAATAAATTTATCCGGGGGTGCACCAATGGCCGAATCCAAAAAAATAGTTGTGAGTATGCCAAAAACTTTACTAAACGAAATTGATGGAATAGTATCCATTGAAAAGAAAAACAGAACTGAATTTATAAGAGAAGCTATGAAGCTTTATATTAGAGAAAGGAAAAAAATTCAAATCAAAGAGCATATGAAAATTGGATACAGAGAAATGGCTAGTATTAATTTGGCTATTTCAGAAATGGGGATAGAACAATATGATTATGAGCTCTGTGATTATGAAGCTAAGCTGACAGGATGTGATTAATATTGATTAAAAGAGGAGATATATTTTATGCTGATTTAAGTCCTGTTATAGGTTCTGAACAGGGCGGTGTTAGACCGGTTTTAGTCATACAAAATGATGTTGGAAACAAATATAGCCCTACCATTATAATAGCTGCTATTACCTCTCAGATTAATAAAGCAAAACTACCTACACATATCGAAATAAATGCTAGTGAACACGGACTTACTAAAGATTCTGTAGTATTATTAGAACAAATCAGAACAATAGATAAAAAAAGATTAAGAGAAAAAATTGGTCATTTTGATGAAGAAAAGATGAAAAATGTAGATGAATGTATAAGAATAAGCACAGGTCTTTCAGAAATTTAAATTAAAATATTACATAAAAATTAGAAATTATATAATTTCTAATTTTTTTATGTGATATTTTAATTGATTCATAATTTTCATGTAATTATAATACTATTTAATGAGTATTTTTTTAAATGGGGGGATTATGTGAAAAAAAAATGGTATATTTTTATTGCTTTAGCTGTACTTATTTTTAGTGTTTTTTTAATTTATAAAATCGTGAGTAATAAAGGAGATGAAAAGGTGGCTTTTGATATTGTTAAAGAAGATAAGATACCTAAAAAAATAGAAGAAATATTACCTAAGTATCAAAAAGAAGAAAGAGCTCTAGCTTGTAAAATAGACGATAAAATATATATTATAGTAACAAGGGGAGAAAAGAATACAGATGGATATGATGTCAACATACAGACAATAGAAAAAAAGAAAAACAATGATAAACTCAACCTGACAGTTTATGCTGAATATAAGGATCCAAAGGTGGACGAAATAGTACCTCAAGTTATCACTTATCCTACTGCAGTAGTTTTGACAAAATTAGAAGATTTGCCAGAAAAAATTGATTTAAAGACAAATTATATAGAATAATCATCAGAAATTCATTTCTGTTGATTATTCTTCTTAATAGCGTAAATATGTATTAAACACTTTAATCAGGAAGTATATAATTGGGAAGGTATAATAGGTCAAAAAAGAGCAATAGAATCTCCTGAATTTGGACCTTCTATAGAAACTGTAGAAGAAGGAATTGAAATATTAACAGGAATAAAAGGTGGAAGCCCAAATAATCAACTTTTGTATATATGACTAAAAAACAAAAGAAAGACTGTATGAATTGTCAATAGAAAAAAACCTTAGCTTGATATAATATTAAACTATAGAAAAAAACAAAGTAACTTAGGAGGTAATTATGGCTGGTTTAACTTTTAAAAATTTAGAAAAAATTTATCCGGGTGATGTAAAAGCTGTAGAGAATTTTAATTTAGAGATAAAAGATAAAGAATTTGTAGTACTTGTAGGACCATCAGGGTGTGGTAAATCTACAACACTTAGAATGGTTGCAGGACTTGAAGAAATATCTGGTGGAGAATTATATATAGGAGATAAATTAGTTAATGATATACCACCTAAAAATAGAGATATAGCTATGGTATTTCAAAATTATGCATTATATCCTCATATGACCGTATATGATAATATGGCATTTGGTTTAAAATTAAGAAAAACACCAAAAAATGAAATAGATGAAAAAGTGAAAGAAGCAGCAAAGATATTAGGAATTGAAGTTCTTTTAGATAGAAAGCCTAAGGCACTATCTGGAGGACAAAGACAAAGAGTTGCTCTTGGAAGAGCCATAGTAAGAAATCCAAAGGTGTTTTTAATGGATGAACCTTTATCAAATCTAGATGCAAAATTAAGGGTTCAAACTAGAACCGAAATTTCTAAACTTCATAAGAAATTACAAACTACTTTTATATATGTAACTCATGATCAAACTGAAGCAATGACTATGGGTGATAGAATTGTTATTATGAAAGATGGCTTTATTCAACAAGCAGATACACCACAACAGGTATATGAAAACCCTGCAAATGCATTTGTAGCAGGATTTATAGGAAGTCCACAGATGAATTTCTTTGATGGAAGTATTGAGGGAGTGGATGTAAATAGCTGTTACCTATTATTAGATAATAGTGATGTAAAAGTGAAAATACCAGAAGGTAGAGCAAAAATACTAAAAGAAGCAAATTACTTTGGTAAAAAAGTGTCTATGGGTATAAGACCTGAAGATATTCATGATGAAAAAGCATTTATTGATGCATCAGAAGATAGCGCATTTAAAGCCAAAGTAGAAGTAACTGAAATGATGGGATCTGAAACTTATTTATATCTAAACATATTTGGAAACAATGCAATAGCTAGAGTGGATGCAAGAAATAAAGCTAAAGCAGGAGATGAGGTAAATTTAGCATTTGATACAAATAGAATTCACTTATTTGATAAAGAAACAGAAAAAACAATTTTTTAATTTCCATATAATTTAAAATGAAAAAGAAAACAAGATTTTAAAAATCCTGTTTTCTTTTTTTTATTTGTGTTATAGTAGAGCTTGTGATATTATTTTAGAGGTAATTTCAAAATAATTATTACATTTACATTACTTTTAACAAGAAATATGATAGAATATTACTATAAGATTACAAATTGTTTTTAGATTACTCTTTAAAAAAACTTAGAAGTTTATTATAATATTAATCAGGTGATTTTATGTCAATTAAAGATAATATAAAAAAACAGTTAAGAGATATTAATTTATCAACTTCATACAATCTCCATTTAGATAGTAATCAATATAAAGAAGATTTTTTAATCTATAATTATATAGATAATGGAGAAGAATATTATATATATAGTAAAAATGAAATATCTCAAGATGAAATAAAATTATTAAAAATTTTATTTTCACAAATTCTTTACGATAATGAATATAATACCCACTATAATAAATTAATAAACAATATATTAAAAAAAGATTTAAATAATTTTGAAATAGAAAAAAACTTAAATAGCTTAAATATAGATAAAGAAGATAATATGATTATTATTTCATTAAAAATCAAAGGGGAATATAGGCTAATAGAAGCTTTTGAAATACTTATAAATATAGAAGATGTTAATTTAGTTACAATATTTAATGGAAAACTAATAATATTATTAATAAATAAAAAGCAAAATGAAGCTTTGGAATTATCTAAACTTATTGTAGAATTGATAGAAATAGAAATATTAGAAAATATAAAAATAGGAATTAGTAGTTTAGAACCAGCTATAAATATTAAAAAACTTTATGATGAAAGTATTGACTCTATAAAACTTTCAGATGAATTTAAGTTAGAAGGTAATATTTATAGATACAATGAATTGTTTATTTATAAAACAATATCTTTAATAGATGATGATAATATAACTTATATTTCTAGATACATCGATAAATATAATATGAAAAATTTAAATAAGGATGAAATTAAAACTGCAAGAAAATTTTTAGATTATAGTTTGAATATATCAGAAGCTGCAAAAAACCTATATATTCATAGAAATACATTAATATATAGATTAGATAAAATAAAGAAAATTACTGGAATGGATTTAAGAAATTTTGATGATAGTCTTAAATTTAAAATTTTACTAATAATCCATAATCATATAAACTATACTTTGAGAAAATAGAACATTAGACAGGAGTGATATTGTGATACGTCTAGAAAATGTTACAAAACAATATAAAAACGGCGTTAAGGCATTAGAAAATGTTAATATAGATATAGAAAAAGGCGACTTTGTATTTTTAGTAGGTTCAAGTGGTGCTGGGAAATCTACACTTGTAAAATTAATAACTAAAGAAGTTGATCCTGAAGAAGGTAAAATATTTTTAAATAACAAAGATATAACAAAGGTAAGTAATAGGAAAATACCAGATATAAGAAGAAATATAGGTATGATTTTTCAAGATTTTAAATTACTAGAGAATAAAACAGTATATGAAAATGTAGCTTTTGCTATGGAAATATTAGGTTATTCATCTAAAGAAATTAAAAAGAGAGTTCCTATTGTATTAGATATGGTAGGTCTTGCTAAAAAGACTAGTAGCTATCCAAATCAACTCTCTGGAGGAGAACAACAAAGGGTATCCATAGCACGTGCAATCATAAACAAACCTACTGTAGTGATAGCAGACGAGCCTACAGGGAACTTAGATCCAGACACTGCATGGGATATAATGAATGTATTAAAAGATATAAACAAGCGTGGAACTACAATACTTATGGCAACACATGCAAAAGATATTGTGGATATAATGAAAAAAAGAGTAATAGCTTTATCAGATGGTAAAGTAACTAAAGATGATAAAAGAGGTGTGTATGATTATGAATCTTAGATCTATTGGATACACTCTAAAACAAGGATTTCAAGGAATATGGCGTAATAGGATGATGAGTCTTGCATCAATTGGATCAGTAACATCCACTTTAATTATATTAGGTATTATTTTAATTTTAGTCTTGAATGTAAACAATCTTTCTGTTATGCTAAAACAAGAATTTGATGAAATAGAAGTTTTTATATCTCAAGAAGCAACAGATGAAGAAAAAACTCAATTAGAAAATGATTTGAAAAATACAGATGGTATTTCTAATGTAAAATATAAATCCAAAGAAGAAGCTTTAAATTCTATGCAAAAACAATGGAAAGATAACTCTTATCTTTTAGACGATTTAGAGGAAAATCCATTTCCAGATTCATTCATATTAAGGATAGACAACCTTGAAAATTCAGAGAAAATAGTAAATAGCATAAAAAACAAAGAAGGTATAGAAGATATAAAGTATTATAGAGATATTATAGAAAGAACTGTTACTATAGCAAATATAGTAAGAACTGGTGGCTTAATTGTAATAGCCATACTTATATTAATATCAATATTTATAATTTCAAATACTATTAAGATAACCGTAGCAGCAAGACAAAAAGAAATAAACATAATGAAATATGTAGGAGCTACAAATGGTTTTATTAGAGGACCATTTATAGTAGAAGGTATACTACTTGGAATTTTTGGTTCTATCGTTTCAATAGCCCTTATAGGTTATGGATATAAATATTTATTTGACATGGCTAGTCAAAAATTGTATGTTTTTGCAACTGTATATATGATACCTTATTATCAAATATTAAATGATATAATAATAATGTTTGTATCTATTGGGGTTGGAATCGGCGTTATTGGCAGTGTTATATCACTTAGAAGATTTTTAAAGGTTTAAGGAGGAAATTATTTTGAAAAAAGGGAAGTTGTTATCTTTTTTGCTTGCAAGTATAATTTTTCTGAATGTAGGATTTGCTTATGCAGGGGATGTAGATGAACTAAAAGAAAAACAAAAAGAAGTAGAAACTAAATTAAAAGATACAAAAGAAAAAATGAAAGAAAAAGAAAGTGAAATGTCTGAGGTTGAAAAAGAAATTAAGAAGCTTGATAATGAAATAAATAAAGCAGCTGAAGAAATCAAAAAAGTAGAAGATAGAATTTTAGGTGTAGAGGAAGATATAGTTACAACTGAAAGTGAATTAGAAGAAGCACAAGGTAAGATTGATGAAAAAAATGAAGTATTAAGTGCAAGACTTAGAACTATGTACAAAAATGGAAATGTAAGCTACTTAGAAGTGATTTTGGGAGCTGAAGACTTTACAGATTTTATCAGTAGATTAGATTTAGTTCAAAAGATTGCAGATCAAGATGTTTCTTTACTTAAATTTATGCAAGATCAAAGGGAAATAATAGAAGATAAGAAAAAAGAATTAGAAACTAAGAAAAGATTATTAGCTCATCAAAAGCAACAAGTCAACAAACAAAGAGAAAAACTTTCCTTAGCTAATAGATCAAAAACAGAAGAAATGAAAAAGTTAGAAAAAGATCATAAAAGCTTAGAAAAATTAGAAGATGATATAAATAAGGAAGCAGATAAGACAACAAATGAAATACAAAAGTTACAAAGTCCTAATGCTGTTTATGTAGGAGGAGAGTATACTTGGCCAGTGCCTGGAAAGTATAAAGTAACTTCACCTTTTGGATACAGAACACATCCTATAAGTGGGTCTAAAAAGTTACATACTGGTATAGATATTGGTTATGGTGGACAATATGGTACTACAGTAGTAGCAGCTAATAGTGGAAAGGTAATATTTGCAGGTGGAAAAGGTGGATATGGTAATTCAATTATGATTGACCATGGTGGTAAGATTGTAACTTTATATGCTCACAACCAATCTTTACTTGTAAGTGTAGGACAAAATGTAAAAAAAGGTCAACCGATTGCACGTGGCGGTAGCTCAGGAAACTCTACAGGACCACATCTTCATTTTGAGGTAAGAGTTAATGGGCAGTATGTAAATCCTTTATCATATTTAAAATAAGAATAAGACAGAGTCAATCATTATTATATTATATGATACTCTGTCTTTTATTTATGAAAACGAATAGTTAAATTGAAATGGTAAAAGCTAAATGGTATAATATGATAGTGATTTTAATAAACTTTATAGTATGATGATTAAGTGGAGGTGAGTCGAATGATTTCAAAGAAAAAAGCTATGATTATTGGTGTGATATTAATTTTATTAACAGCTACAGGTACTCTTATATTAGATAATGTAGTTCAACTTACTATAGGTTCGAAAATAATAATGCCTAAAAGTCAATTGGATAGTTCTAGTAAAATAGCATATATGAAAAATTATATAGATGAGAATTATTTAAATGAAGTAACAAGTGAAGAGCTTACTGATGGTCAGTTAAAAGGTTTGTTTGAGGGGCTAGAAGATCCATATTCTGTCTATATGAATAAAGAAGAATTTTCTGATTTCATGGATCAAACAGAAGGTAGTTATGGAGGAGTAGGAATAATAGTTACACCAGGAGAAGATGGTTTTATAACTGTTGTATCACCTATAGAAGATACACCAGGAGAAAAAGCTGGTATAAAACCAGGAGATAAAATAATTAAAGTAGATAACAAGGAATTCACAGCAGACACAATGGATAAAGCAGTGGATATTATGAAAGGTGAACCTGGAACAGATGTCACTCTTACAATTTTAAGAACAAAGGAAGATGAAAGTTCAGAGGAAATTGAAGTTAAATTAACTAGAAAAGAAATAAGACTTAAAAGTGTGAAATCAGAAATGTTAGAAGATAAGATTGGTTATATTAGAATAATACAATTTGATGAATTAGTATATGATGATTTTAAAAAGCATTTAGATAGTTTAAAAGAAAAAGGGATGGAATCTTTAATTATAGATTTGAGAAATAATCCTGGTGGACTGCTTAAACAAACAGCTGATATAGCAGATTTACTTATAGGAAAATCAAATATAGTTTATACTGAAACTAAAAATGGAGAAAAAGAATATTTTAAATCTGATGAAGAAAAATTAGACCTTCCATTAACTGTTTTAGTAAATGAAGGAAGTGCTTCGGCTTCTGAGATATTATCTGGAGCTATAAAAGATACTAAAACAGGTACTCTTATAGGAACTAAAACATTTGGAAAAGGTATAGTACAAAGAATTGAGCAATTAAGTGATGGATCAGGATTTAAACTCACTGTTTCTGAATACTTTACTCCAAATGGAACAAATATACACGGAAAAGGTATAGAGCCTAATATTGAAATAAAATTACCAGAAGATGTTCAAGGTGGTATAGAAAATTTAGAAAAAGACATACAATTAAAAAAAGCAATAGAAGTATTAAAAGAAAAGATGTAGGCTATTAGCCTATATCTTTTTTAAAGTTTTATATTCTTTATAATGGGGCATAAATAGTAATAGATGTATTGACTTAATTTGAAAAAAGCAATATAATAACAACGAACAATTGTTCCTTAAAATACTTGAGGTGATAAATAAAATGAATAAATTTAAAATAAGTTCTGAATTTGAGCCTAGAGGCGATCAACCTAAGGCTATAGATAAATTAACAAAAGGATTAAAGGATGGCAAAAAATTTCAAACCTTACTCGGAGTTACAGGTTCAGGTAAAACATTTACTATGGCAAACATTATAGAAAATGTTCAAAAACCTACACTTGTAATAGCACACAATAAAACACTTGCAGCTCAACTTGCATCTGAATTTGGAGAGTTTTTTCCTGATAGTGCAGTAGAATATTTTGTAAGTTTTTATGATTATTATCAACCAGAAGCCTATGTGCCAGGCAGTGATACTTATATTCAAAAAGATGCTTCTATAAATGATGAAATAAATAAACTTAGACATTCTGCTACAGCTAGTTTATTTGAGAGAAAAGATGTAATAATAGTTGCATCAGTATCTTGTATATATGGATTAGGAGATCCTATTGATTATGAAAAATTATCACTTTCATTGCGTCCTGGAATGATGAAGGATAGGGAAGAAGTTATAAAAAAATTAGTTGATATACAATATGAAAGAAATGATATAAATTTTGTTAGGGGTACATTTAGAGTACGTGGAGATATTATTGAGATATTTCCAGCTTCTTCTACGGAAAATGCTATAAGGGTAGAGTTTTTTGGAGATGAAATAGATAGGATAACAGAAGTAAATTCATTAACTGGAGAAATAATAGGAAGAAGAAATCATATTTCAATATTTCCTGCATCTCACTTTGCCACTTCACAAGATAAAATTGATAAAGCTATCGTTGGGATAGAAAAGGAATTAGAAGAAAGATTAAAGGAACTTAGAAATGAAGATAAATTGTTAGAAGCACAAAGATTAGAGCAAAGAACTATGTATGATATAGAAATGCTCAGAGAAATGGGATATTGTAATGGAATAGAAAACTATTCTAGACATCTAAGTGATAGAGCACCTGGAAGTAAACCTTATACTTTGATAGATTATTTTCCAGATGATTTTTTAATGGTAGTAGATGAATCCCATGTTAGTATACCTCAAATTAGAGGAATGTATGCAGGTGATAGATCAAGGAAGCAAACTTTGGTAGATCATGGTTTTAGATTACCTTCTGCACTTGATAATAGACCCCTAAATTTTGAAGAATTTGAAAGTCATATAAATCAAATGGTCTTTGTAAGTGCTACACCAAGTCAATATGAAGCAGAGCATTCGGAGCAAATAGTAGAACAAATCATAAGACCTACAGGACTTCTTGACCCATTAATAGAAATAAGGCCTACAGAAAATCAAATAGATAATTTAATAAAAGAAATAAATATAAGAATAGAAAGAAATGAAAGAGTACTAATAACAACGCTCACCAAAAAAATGAGTGAAGATTTAACAGATTATTTAAAAGAAATAGGAATAAAGGTCACATACCTTCATTCTGATATCAAAACCATAGAAAGAATGGGTATAATACGTGATTTAAGACTTGGAAAATTTGATGTATTGATAGGTATAAACTTACTTAGGGAAGGCTTGGACCTACCAGAAGTTTCACTTATAGCTATTTTAGATGCAGATAAGGAAGGTTTTTTAAGATCAGAAACAGCTATGATACAAACAGTAGGAAGAGCTGCAAGAAATTCAGATGGAAGAGTTATAATGTATGCTGATAAAATAACTAATTCTATGAATAGAACAATATCTGAAACTAATAGAAGAAGAAGCATACAAACTAAATACAATGAAGAACATGATATTACACCTACAACAATTAAGAAATCTATAAGGGATGTAATAGAAGCTACAAAAGTTTCAGAAGATGAAGATGGATATAATGCAAATAAAATGAGCAAAGAAGAAATAGAAAATATGATTATATCTATAGAAGCAGAAATGATGGAAGCAGCAGAAAACTTACAGTTTGAAAGAGCAGCAGAGCTAAGAGATAAAATAACAGAACTTAATAAAAAATTAGATGAATAATTAAGTTTTGTCCTTAATAGAAAGAGGGATAATAGATGCAAAAAGATAAATTGATAGTAAAAGGAGCAAAAGAACATAATTTAAAAAATATAGATATAGAATTACCTCGTGATAAGTTTATAGTATTAACAGGATTATCTGGTTCAGGTAAGTCATCACTTGCATTTGATACAATTTATGCAGAAGGTCAGAGAAGATATGTAGAGAGTTTGTCTGCATATGCTAGACAGTTTTTAGGACAAATGGAAAAACCAAATGTGGAATATATTGAAGGTCTATCGCCTGCTATAAGTATAGATCAAAAAACTACAAATAGAAATCCACGTTCAACAGTTGGGACTGTGACTGAAATATATGATTATTTCAGATTGTTATTTGCAAGAATAGGAACACCACATTGTCCTAAATGTGGTAAAGAGATTTCTTCACAAACTATAGATCAAATGGTAGATAAAGTTATGGAACTAGAAGATAGAACTAAGATACAATTACTTGCTCCAGTAATCAGAGGCAAGAAAGGACAACATAAAAAGATTATAGAAAATATAAGAAAAGAAGGATTCGTAAGAGTTAGAGTTGACAATGAAATATCTGATATTAATGAATTAGAAGAACTTGAAAAAAATAAAAAACATACTATTGAAATAGTTGTAGATAGAATAATAGTAAAAGAAGATATAGAAAAAAGACTAACCGATTCTATAGAAACTGCTCTAGAAATAGGAGAAGGCCTTATAATAGTCAATATTATTGATGGAGAAGACATGCTATTTAGTCAGAACTTTGCATGTGCTGATTGTGGCATAGCTCTTGAAGAAATCTCCCCAAGAATGTTTTCATTTAATAGCCCATTTGGAATGTGTCCTACTTGTAATGGACTTGGAAATCATAAAAAAATAGATAAGGAATTGGTAATTCCAAATAGAAGTTTATCTTTAAATGAAGGTGCTATAGCTCCCTATAGTGGAGCAGGTGAAGATACTTATTATTATAGGGTATTTAAAGCAATTAGTAAGCATCATAACTTTTCCATGGATAAAGCTATTAGTCAAGCACCTGAAGATATGATAGATGAAATATTGTATGGTACAAAAGGTAGAAGTATCAAATTTAGTTTTAACAGTAGATACAGTGGAAACAAAACTTATAAAGGAAGTTTTGAAGGCGTATTAAATAATTTAGAAAGAAGGCATAGGGAAACAAATTCAGATTTTACTAGAGAGAAAATAGAAAACTATATGAGTGTCATACCTTGTAGCGATTGCCATGGTGCTAGACTTCGTGAAGAATCACTTGCAGTTACAATAGATGATAGGAATATATCTAATATAACTGAAATGTCTATATCTGATAGTCTTAACTTTTTTGATAATTTAAAACTTAATAAAAGGCAAGAATTTATCGCCCATCAAATACTAAAAGAAATAAATTCAAGATTGGAGTTTCTATCAGATGTAGGACTTAATTATCTTACCCTATCAAGAAGTGCAGGTACATTATCAGGAGGAGAATCTCAAAGAATAAGACTTGCAACTCAAATTGGATCTTCCCTTGTAGGTGTTTTATATGTATTAGATGAACCTAGTATTGGATTACATCAAAGAGATAATGACAGATTATTAAAGACTCTTAGAAATTTAACAGAGCTTGGTAATACTCTTTTGGTAGTTGAGCATGATGAAGACACTATGAACTGCGCAGATCATATTGTAGATGTTGGACCTGGAGCAGGAATACATGGTGGTGAGATTGTTGCACAAGGAACTGTAGAAGATATAATAAATACAAAAGAATCTATTACAGGACAATATTTAAGTGGAAAAAAAGAAATATGGATACCTGACAAAAGAAGAGAAGCTAATGGAAAAAAACTAAAGATTATTGGAGCAAAAGAACATAATCTTAAAGATATAGATGTAGAGATACCGCTTGGAATATTTAATTGTGTTACTGGAGTTTCAGGTTCTGGTAAATCTACTTTGATAAATGAAATATTATATAAAAGTCTAGGTCAATCCATTAATAGAGCAAAGAAAAAACCAGGCGAGCATAAGGAAATTAAAGGGATAGAAAATATTGATAAAGTGATAGATATAGATCAATCTCCTATAGGAAGGACTCCGAGATCAAATCCTGCAACATATACTGGATTATTTGATCACATAAGAGATTTATTTGCAATGACACCTGAAGCTAAGACTCGTGGATATAAAAAAGGTAGATTCAGTTTCAATGTAAAAGGTGGAAGGTGTGAAGCTTGTAGTGGAGATGGGATTATAAAAATAGAAATGCATTTTTTACCTGATGTATATGTTCCATGTGAAGTATGTAAGGGTGAAAGATATAATAGAGAAACATTAGAAGTTAAGTACAAGGGTAGGACAATAGCTGATGTTTTAAATATGACAGTAGAAGAATCATTAGAATTTTTTGATTCTATCCCTAAAATAAAAAGAAAGTTAAAGACATTAAATGATGTAGGTTTAGGCTATATACATTTAGGTCAACCTTCTACTCAACTTTCAGGGGGAGAAGCTCAAAGGATAAAATTAGCTACAGAATTAAGCAAAAGAAGTACTGGAAAAACATTATATATCTTAGATGAACCTACCACAGGCCTTCATTTTGCAGATATTCATAAATTAATAAAAGTATTAAACAAACTAGTGAATGGTGGAAATACTGTAGTTGTCATAGAGCATAATTTAGATGTAATAAAAGTGGCAGATCATATAATAGATCTAGGACCTGAAGGTGGAGATGGAGGAGGAAGCATTGTAGCAAGTGGAACTCCAGAAGAGATAGCTAAGGTAAAAGATTCATACACTGGTAAGTTTTTAGATAAAGTATTAAAGAAAACAACTAGAAAGAGTGTTTAAACACTCTTCTAGTTGTTTATTTCTTTAACAAAATAATCTATTTCATCTTCTGTTATTTTAGTAAAACCCATTGCATTTAAATAATTATCATGTTTTTTATTCTGAGAAATACTTATAAATCTATTATATCCTTTATCTAAAAAGTATTGCTTTTTTTCCTCAAAAAGATAATTGCCAATCTTAAAATCTCTGTATTCTGGGATTGCATAATCTAATTCTATTTTTAGAGTGTTTTCATCATACTTTGAAGCTACAAAAACACTTGCAGGAATCATATTTCTTAAAATATAGATATTTACTACTGCATTATCTAAATCAAATTTTGTAGTAGGAAAATAATTTAAGATGTCTTCCTTATAAAAGTCTAAAAAATAATTAAAGTAATCAGATTTTAAAGTGATGGGTAAAAATTTAAAATAATCCTTAGATGTATACATTTTATGCAGATAGTATATATCTATTAGTACAATACCCAGATTCATAATTGCAACAGGATATGCCTTTATAAGAACACCATATATTACAAAAATAGATGATCCTACTAGATTTATCCATCTGAGTTTTACAAGTGATGACATCAAAAGTGAAATCAGAACTGTAAATGAAGCTAAATAACCAATCCATTCTAACCAGTTTATTTCCATTTTATAAAACCTCCATTTAAATTAAATTATTTAAATTTTTTCATGGGTATATTTTTTTGCATTAAAACACCTTTGAATTTTCGTGAACTTTCACTATCTAGATCAAAAACTAACTTTCCACTATCACTTATCAAATATAACTCTATATAAGTTGGAAAAATAAAATATTCCTTTATATCATTATAACTATATACATCAGAATCATTGTGTACGTGTGTACCATATATAATTGGTAAACTAAGTCTTAAATCCCATCCTGAAATAATTATGTAATCACGAGTAAAATATCCATAAATTGTTTTATTAGATAATTTAAGTAGCAATTCTATAATTAGAAATGAAATAATAAATAAAATTATCCTTGGTATAGAAATAGATTCTATAGTAAAATCTTTAAATAATGATAAGAAGTATATCAATACAAGGGCAAGATATATGATAAGCCTTGTAGATAGGTTGAAACCATTGGTTTCTGCCTTAAATAAAATTTCACTTTGATTTAAAAATTTTCTGGTATATAATCTTCTTATAGCAGATTCAATAAGCAAAAAGACAATTAAATAAATTGTGTATAATATGGGAGAAACTATATTATAAAATGTATAATCACTTATATTTTCTAATAAAGGTCTTAAAATAAAACCTATAATAGACATGAAAAAAATAGTAATAAAAAATGATATGAAAAACAAAAAGCTTTTTCTAGTGCCTGACAAATTTCTACCTCCTTATAGTTGGTCATCTTACTTAATATTATAACCAAATTTAATAATTCTTTCAATTATGATATTATTATTATATAAGTTTTTTAAAAGGAATGATATAGATGAATTTTAATATAGAAGAAGAATTAAAGAAATTACCAGATTCTCCTGGGGTTTATTTGATGAAAGATAAAAGTGGAGAAATTATATATGTTGGTAAAGCAATAAATCTTAAAAATAGAGTAAGACAATATTTCAGATCATATTCTACTAAACAAGCTAAGGTAAAGGCTATGGTAAGTAATATAGATGAATTTGAATATATAATGACTGATTCTGAAATAGAAGCTCTAATACTCGAATCAAATTTAATAAAAAAGTATGAACCAAGGTACAATGTACTATTGCGAGATGATAAGCAATATCCATATATAAAAGTAACACTAAATGAACAGTATCCAAGAGTAATAAAGACTAGGAATGTCTTAAAAGATAAAGCAAAATATTTTGGACCATATACAAGTGCAGGTGCTGTAAATGATACATTAGATATAATAAGAAATTTATATCCAATAAGAACATGTAAATTAAAATTAGAAGAAGGAAAAAAGGTAAGACAAAGGCCTTGCTTGAATTATTATATAGGAAAATGCAATGGACCATGTATGGGAAATGTTCCACATGAAAAGTATATGGAGATGATAGAAGAGATTATAATGTTTTTAAATGGTAGGGAAGACAAACTAATAGATATAATAAAGGAAAAGATGAGTATTACTTCTAAAAATATGGACTTTGAAAGTGCAGCAAGATATAGGGACCAATTATTATCTTTAGAACATATATTAGAAAAACAAAAAATTGTATCAACTACCTCTACAATTGATCAAGATATTATAGGTATAGCTCGCGGTGTTCTAGATGCTATAGTTCAAATTTTCTTTATAAGAAATGGAAAATTAATGGGACGTGAGCATTTTATAATTACAGACATTGAAGATCAGAGCAGAGAAGAGATAATATCTTCCTTTATAAAACAATTCTATATGGGAACTGCTTTTATACCTAAAGAAATATTGGTAGAAGAAAAATTTGAAGATATAGACTTAGTATCGAGATGGCTTAGTGAAAAAAGAGCTTCTAATGTCTATATAAAAATACCTATGAGAGGAGAAAAAAACCATCTGATGGAAATGGTTAGAAAAAATGCTCTTGAAACTTTAAATCAATATAGTGATAGGATAAAAAGAAATGTAAAAAAAGAAAAAGGTGCTGTAGCTGATTTAAAGAAGTTATTAAACTTAGATAGAACACCTAATAGAATCGAAGCATTTGATATTTCCAACATAGCAGGTGTAGAATCAGTGGGTTCAATGGTAGTATTTGAAAATGGTAGCAAAAAGACTAGTGACTATAGAAGATTTAAAATAAAATCCATAGAAGGACCAAATGATTATGGAAGTATGCAGGAAATATTGTGGAGAAGGTTTAATAGAGCATTAGAAGAAGCAAAATCAATAAAGGAAAATAAAATAGGAATCAAAAGCTTTTCAGTCTTACCTGATCTTATAATGATGGATGGAGGAAAAGGACAGGTTAATATAGCTATTAAAATATTAGAAGAATTTAATTTGGATATTCCAGTATGTGGAATGATAAAAGATGATTTTCATAGAACACGAGGTATTATATATGAAAACAAAGAAATAAATGTATCTAAACATAGTGAAGTATTTAAATTAGTTACTAGAATTCAAGATGAAGCTCATAGATTTGCAATTAATTACCACAGATCTTTAAGAGATAAAAAGATGTTTAAATCAGTTTTAGATGATATAAAGGGAATTGGAGATAAAAGAAAGAAATCTCTATTAAAAGAATTAGGCTCTGTTGATAATATAAGAAAAGCAAGTATAGAAGAATTACAAAATGTAGATGGCATGAACATAAGGTCTGCAAAATCAGTATATAACTTTTTCAACAAATAAAAGGAGTGATTAAATGCATTCGGTTAATATAAAAAGGCTTATAAAGGATATGGATGTAGAAGTGATTTATCAAAGTAAAGATAATAATATAAACATTACACAAAGTGATATTAATAGGCCAGGGCTTCAATTAGCAGGCTATATAGATTTTTTTGCAGAGGATAGAATACAAATCATAGGAAATGTAGAATGGCATTATCTTCAAACCTTGGATGAAGAATTAAAATTTAAAAGATTAGAATATTTGTTTTCCAAACCTATACCTGCACTTGTAGTAACTAGAAGTTTAGAGATTACAGAGGAAGCATTAGATCTAGCAAAAAAATATGACAGGACAATTCTAAGGTCATCTATGTCCACCTCTAAATTTATAAATAATTTGATAATTTATTTAGATGATATGCTAGCACCATCTACTACCATGCATGGGGTTCTAGTAGATGTATATGGAGTAGGTGTTTTAATAGTAGGTAAATCTGGAGTAGGTAAATCTGAAACTGCCCTTGAACTTATAAAAAGAGGACATAGATTGATATCTGATGATGCTGTAGATATAAAAAGAAAAGAAGAAGGTAATTTAAAAGGTACAGCACCTGAACTTATAAGACACTTTTTAGAAATAAGAGGTATTGGTATATTAGATATAAAGAGACTTTTTGGAGTAGGCTCTGTAAGAAATTCTAAGACCATAGATCTAGTAATTGAGCTTGAGTATTGGGATGAGAAAAAAGAATATGACAGAACTGGATTAGATGAGGAGTATACGGATATATTAGGAACTAAAATGTCCAAAATAATAGTACCAGTAAAGCCAGGAAGGAATATATCTATGATAGTAGAAGTAGCTGCAAGAAATTATAGGCAAAAAAAGATGGGTTATAATGCAGCTCTTGAATTAAATAATAAATTAATGAATCAGATCAATAAATAAAAAGGGAGGCTTTTTTTAATGTATATTGGAATTGATATAGGAGGTAGAAGCATAAAAATTGGTATAGTAAATAAAGATGGAGAAATTTTATATCAAAATAATACTGATACAAAAGTAGAATTAGGATATGAAAAAATAAGAGATAATTTATTTAAGTTAATAGATGATACTTTTGATATTGCAGATCAAAAAAAGTATGATATAAGAGCTATGGGAATAGGAGTTCCAGGAATAGCAGACCCTGAAAATAACTATATAATATATGCTACAAATCTGAAATGGAAGAATGTACCCTTAGGTAGGGACTTAAAAGCTAACTATAATTTACCAATATATATTGACAATGACGCAACTGTAGCAGGTATTGCAGAATCAGTAAGGGGAGTAACTAAAGGCTATAAAAACTCCATATTTGTGACCCTTGGGACTGGAGTAGGGGGAGGACTTATAATAAATGACAGGGTATATAGTGGAAGCCACAACAAAGGTTCAGAAATTGGACATATGATTATAGGGGAAAATTTTTATGATTGTAATTGTGGAAATAATGGCTGCCTTGAAACATTTGCATCAGCAACAGCTATAGATAAATATACTCAAAAACTAATAGATGAAGGATTTAAAGATGAAGAATTTATGAAAGCTTTAAGCCGTAATGAAAATATAATAGATACTAAATTAGTTTTTGATTTAGCTAAGGCAAATAATAAATTAGCACTAAAATCTATAAATAGAATGACTGATTATTTATCAATAGGTCTTAGTAACCTTATAAATTTATTAAATCCGGATATAATAGCAATAGGTGGAGGAGTATCCAAAGCTGGAGATTATTTGTTAGAACAAATAAATGATAAAATTATCAATTATGTAACATTTAAAGAAGGTAAGACTAGTGAAATTAAGACTTCTCAACTAGGAAATGATGCTGGTATTATAGGTGCGGCCTTAATTTCAGAATATAAATAAAATATATTGTATACAGTATTAAGTATATCGAAATTAGGATACAGTTTTTTTTAAGCATTCAAAAATATTTTATCTTATTGACATTGATTAATTTGTTTAATATACTTAACTTGAGCTAATTTTGATAAAGAATTTAAAAGTAATAGGGGGTAATAAAATGTCAAAATCAATGAAGACTATGGATGGTAATACAGCTGCTGCTTATGTGTCATACGCATTTACAGATGTTGCTGCAATCTATCCTATAACACCTTCTTCCGCAATGGCAGAATATGCTGATGATTGGTCAGCAAATGGGAAGAAGAATATTTTCGGTCAACCCGTAAAAGTAACTCAATTACAATCTGAAGGAGGAGCAGCAGGAGCAGTACATGGTTCTCTTCAAGCGGGTGCATTAACTACAACATTCACAGCTTCTCAAGGACTGTTACTAATGGTACCTAATATGTATAAAATGGCAGGAGAACTTTTACCAGGAGTATTCCACGTAACTGCTCGTGCTGTAGCAACCCATGCATTATCAATATTTGGAGATCACTCTGATGTTATGGCAGCAAGACAAACAGGATTTGCATTACTTGCATCTGGCAGTGTTCAAGAAGTAATGGATTTAGCTGGTGTTGCACATTTAGCAGCTATAAAATCTAGAATACCATTTTTACATTTCTTTGATGGTTTTAGAACCTCACATGAAATACAAAAGATTGAAGTAGTAGATTATGATGAATTTAATAATTTAGTTGATCATGATGCTATAAAAGCTTTTAAAACAAGATCTTTAAATCCTGAAAGACCTGTAACAAGAGGTACTGCACAAAATCCTGATATTTTCTTCCAAGCACGTGAATCTTCAAACAAATTTTATGATGAATTACCAAAAATTGTTGAAGATTATATGAAAGAAATATCAAAAGTAGTAGGACGTGAGTACAAACCATTTAACTATTACGGAGCAGAAGATGCACAGAAAATAATTGTTGCAATGGGTTCTGTTACTGAAACTATTGAAGAGACAATAGATTATATGATGTCAAAAGGTGAAAAAGTTGGTGTTATAAAAGTACATCTTTATAGACCATTTTCTAAAGAGTTCTTCTTAAATGTATTCCCTAAAACTGCTACAAAAATAGCAGTATTAGATAGAACAAAAGAACCAGGATCATTAGGAGAGCCTTTATATCAAGATATAAAAACACTTTTCTATGATAAGAAAGAAAGACCACTTATAATAGGTGGAAGATATGGACTTGGTTCAAAAGATACTACTCCTTCACAAATAAAGAGAGTATTTGATGAATTAGATAAGGAAGAACCTAAGAATGGATTTACTATTGGAATTAATGATGATGTAACTCATTTATCTTTAAATATAGAAGAAGAAATAAATACTACTCCACAAGGAACTATAAGATGTAAGTTCTGGGGACTTGGTTCTGATGGAACTGTAGGTGCAAATAAAAATGCAATAAAAATTATTGGTGATAATACAGATATGTATGCTCAAGGTTATTTCTCATATGATTCTAAAAAATCAGGTGGAATAACAGTATCTCATTTAAGATTTGGTAAAGATCCAATAAAATCAACTTATTTAATTGATGAGTCTGATTTTACTTCTTGTTCAACTCAATCTTATGTAAATAAATATGATTTACTTAAAGGTATTAAAAAAGGTGGTACATTCCTTTTAAATACTATATGGAGTCAAGATAAATTAAATGAAAAATTACCAGCAAATATGAAGAAATACATTGCAGATAATGACATTAATTTCTATACTATAGATGCAACACATATAGCGCAAGAAATAGGTCTTGGACATAGAACAAATATGATAATGCAATCAGCATTCTTTAAGCTTGCAAAAGTTATTGACCTAGATAAGGCTGAAGAATATTTAAATGAAGCTATTGTGAAATCTTATGGTAAAAAAGGTGAAAAAATAGTTGAAATGAATAAAGAAGCAGTTAGAAAAGGTATGGATAATCTGGTTAAAGTTGATGTTCCAGAATCTTGGAAAGACGAAACTATAGAAAAGCAAGTAGCAGAAGGTGAAGAAATGCCAGAATTTATCAAGAAAATATTAGAACCAGCTAATAGACAAGAAGGAGATTTAATACCAGTAAGTTCATTTGTTGGTGCTGAAGATGGAACATTCCAAAATGGATCAGCTGCATTTGAAAAACGTGGTATAGCTGTAAATATACCAGAATGGCAAGCAGACAATTGTATACAATGTAACCAATGTTCATTCGTGTGTCCTCATGCTGTTATTAGACCATTCTTATTAGATGAAGAAGAAGTTGAAAAAGCTCCAGAATCATTTGATACTATCAAGACAATGGGTAAACAATTTGAAGGACTTAAATATAAGATTCAAGTTTCACCTCTAGATTGTACAGGTTGTGGAAATTGTGCAGATATATGTCCTGCTCCAAATAAAGCATTAATAATGAAGCCTATTGAAACTCAAACAGAAGAACAAATTCCAAATTGGGAGTTTGCAATGACTGTAAGTGAGAAGAAAGATAGAATGAAATTAACAACTGTAAAGGGTAGTCAATTTGCTCAACCACTATTAGAATTCTCAGGAGCTTGTGCAGGCTGTGGAGAAACTCCATATGCTAAGGCTGTAACTCAACTTTATGGAGATAGAATGCTAATAGCTAATGCTACAGGTTGTTCTTCAATCTGGGGAGGTTCAGCACCATCAACACCATATTGCATGAATTCAGAAGGAAAAGGACCTGCTTGGGCTAATTCATTGTTTGAAGACAATGCAGAATATGGCTATGGTATGGCTATGGCTACAAACCAATTAAGAGATAAATTAGAAGTATTAATGAAAGAATTAATAGAATTAAATATTTCTGATCAAGTAAATAGTGTAATGAATGAGTGGATTGAATCTAAAGAAGATGCTGAAAAATCTAAAGTTGCTTCTTCAAAAGTATTAGATATAGTAAACTCAAATGATATTACAGATGAGAAGGCAAAAGCATTATTAAATCAAATTAAAGATAATAAAGATAATTTAGTTAAAAAATCTGTTTGGATATTTGGTGGAGATGGATGGGCATATGATATTGGATTTGGTGGACTAGACCATGTTCTAGCTTCTGGCGAAGATATCAATGTATTAGTATTTGATACAGAAGTATATTCAAATACTGGAGGACAATCTTCAAAAGCTACTCCTACATCAGCTGTAGCGAAATTCGCAGCTTCAGGTAAGAAAACTAAGAAAAAAGATTTAGGAATGATTGCAACAACTTATGGTTATATTTATGTAGCACAAGTTTCTATGGGTGCAAATAAAAATCAATTCATGAAAGCCTTAGTTGAAGCAGAAAGTTTTGATGGACCATCACTTATCATAGCTTATGCACCATGTATAAATCATGGAATAAAAGCTGGAATGGGTAAGGCACAAGAACAAGAGAAAAATGCAGTAGATGCTGGTTACTGGCATTTATACAGATACAACCCAACTTTAAAAGAAGAAGGAAAGAATCCATTTGTATTAGATTCTAAAGAACCAACAGCATCATTTAAAGACTTCTTATTAAGTGAGGTTAGATATACATCCCTTGTTTCTACATTCCCAGAAATTGCAGATGAGTTATTTGAAAGTGCAGAGCAAGATTCAAAAGAAAGATATAAAACTTATAAAAGAATGGCTGAAATGAAATACTAAGCAAATAAAAAAACGTAGATTTTAAAATCTACGTTTTTTTTATTTGCTTTTTTATAAAACTTTGATATCAGATTTAGCTAATATTTTTTGCTCTCTTTCATTTACATCTGATAATTTTTCCATTTCTTTTTCATACTTCTTTACAAATTCTTCATCTTTTATAGATATAAGATTTATTTTTACATTATACAGAGCAGCTATAACAGCATTTCTTGCCATCATTGTTGCTATTAAACCATCCGTAACTGCAGATTGATTTCCTTTTTCTACTACCTTCTCAGCATAATCAAATATTTTATATGCATCTTTTGCAACCTCTAATGGAACTTTAGCTGCTGTTTTAAGGCCAGCTTGTATAGATTCTTTTCTTTTTTTCTTTTCTTCATCGCTAGCTTTAGGCAGGCCAAAGGCATCATCAACTTCTTTATAAGAATCTGAATCACGAGTTATATCATTTAAAAATTTCTTTCTCATATCTTCTGATATCTTTTTAATCTCTTTCATTTCTTCTTCAGCTTCAGCATATTTCTTTTTACCTATTGTAAGATTTGTTACCATTTCAAGTAAACTTACAGATAATGCAGCAGACAGTGCTGCCACACTACCTCCTCCTGGCATAGGCTCATTTGAAGCTAAGATATCTGTGAAATTTTTTACTGATAAATCTTGAAACATAAAATTATCTCCCCTTATATCTAATATTTAGAATAAGCCGCTAATTTCTCCTTCATCTGAAAGGTACATATTATTTGCTGCAGGTTTTTTTGGAAGTCCTGGCATAGTCATTACATTTCCTGTAAGTGCAACTAAGAATCCTGCTCCATTTGATACTTTTATTTGTCTAACTGTAATATGGAAATTTTCTGGTCTACCTTTAAGTGTTGGATCATCAGATAATGATAAAGGAGTTTTAGCCATACATATTGGTAGTTTGTCATATCCTAAAGCTTCTATTTCTTTTATTTGCTTTTCACATGCTTTAGTATATTCTACTCCTTTTGCTCCATAAATTTCTTTTGCTATTCTTTCTATTTTAACCTTTATTGTTTCATTTTCACTATATAATGGACTGAAATTAGCTTCTCCTTTTTCTACTACTTCAACTACTTTTTTAGCTAAATCAATTCCACCTTCTCCACCTTTTGCCCATACATCTGAAAGTACAACATCAATTCCATCTAATTTACATTTTTCAAATAATAATTCTATTTCTTTTTCTGTATCTGTAGGGAATTTATTTATAGCAACTACAGCTGGCACATTAAATTTAGCTACATTTTCTACATGTTTCTTTAGATTTGCATATCCATCTTCTAATGCTTTTAAATTTTCTTCATTTAAATCAGCTTTTTTAACACCACCATGATTTTTAAGTGCTCTTATAGTAGCAACAACTACTGCACAATCAGGAGTTAAATTAGCATATCTAGATTTGATATTAAAGAATTTCTCAGCACCTAAATCTGCTCCAAAGCCTGCTTCTGTAACTGTATACTCTCCAAGTTTAAGTGCTAATTTAGTAGCCATTACACTATTACAACCATGTGCGATATTTGCAAAAGGACCGCCATGAATTAATGCTGGTGTATTTTCTAAAGTTTGTACTAGGTTAGGCTTTATAGCATCTTTAAGTAATATTGAAAGAGCTCCTGTAGCCTCTAGATCATCACATGTAACAGGATGCTTGTCATAATTATATCCAACTATCATTCTTCCAAGTCTTGCTTTTAAATCCTTTAAACTTGTAGCAAGACATAATATAGCCATTATTTCAGATGCTACTGTAATATCAAAACCATCTTCTCTAGGAACACCTTGAGTTCTTCCACCTAGACCTACAACTATATTTCTAAGTGCTCTATCATTCATATCTAATACTCTTTTCCAAGTTATATTTCTAGTATCTATATTTAAACTATTTCCTTGATGAACATGATTATCTAATAATGCTGATAATAAATTATGAGCTGATGTAATTGCATGAAGATCTCCAGTGAAATGAAGATTTATATCTTCCATAGGTATAACTTGAGAATATCCTCCACCAGCTGCACCACCTTTTATTCCAAAAGAAGGTCCTAAAGAAGGCTCTCTTAATGCAGTTATAGCTTTTTTACCTATCTTATTAAGACCCATTGAAAGGCCTATATTAGTGGTAGTTTTACCTTCTCCTGCAGGTGTTGGATTAATAGCTGTAACTAATATTAATTTACCATCTGGCTTGTCTTCATATCTTTCTAAAACATCTAGGGAAACCTTTGCCTTATATTTTCCATAAAGCTCTAATTCATCCTCAGCTAGTCCAGCCTCATGTGCTATTTCAAATATTGGCTTGATATTAGATGCTTTTGCAATATCGATATCACTTGGTATTTTACTCATTATACATACACAACCTTTCTTTTTTAATTCTACGCTTTCTATTATATAAAATAAAGAGGCAAATGTACAGAATCTTTAATAAATATTAAATAAAATATTTAATATAGTTTTAAAATTAAAAACATAAAATATATGATACAATAATAGTGTATGAATATAAATATATTTAGGAGCTGATCTTATTGAACAATGATAAATTTTATAAAATGTTAATAAATGAATTTAAAAATATAAATCTTGAAAAAAGAGTAAGTATGAAAGAACATACATACTTTAAAATAGGAGGATTTGCTGATATAGTTGCTTATCCAAACAATATAGAAGAAATACAATCACTTATTAAATTTTGCAATGAAAATAATACTGATTTTTTTGTACTTGGAAATGGAACTAATCTTTTAATAAGAGATAAAGGGATAAGAGGACTTGTAATTAAAATAGATGATAATTTAAGTAATATAAGGGTAGACGCAAATAAAATGTTTATACAAGCAGGCGCTAAAGTATCTAGGGTTGCTAAAGAAGCTTTAAAACATTCACTTACGGGCCTTGAAGGAGCAAGTGGAATACCAGGTTCCATTGGCGGAGGGGTAACAATGAATGCAGGAGCATATGGCACAGAGCTTAAAGATGTGATAAGCAATGTAAAATGTGTAGATGAACATGGAGAAATTAAGAATTATTCCAAGGAAGAAATGCACTTTAGATATAGGCATTCTAGAGTACATGAACAGAGACTTATAGTAGTTGAAGTTGAAATGGATTTTCAAAAGGGTGACTATGATAAAATAAAATCTGACATGGATGATTATACGCAAAAAAGAAATGATAAACAACCACTAGAATTACCTAGTGCAGGTAGTACATTTAAAAGACCAGAGGGAGATTATGCTGGCCGCCTTATCGATGTATCTGGACTTCGTGGTATAAGATATAAGGATGCTCAAGTTTCTGAAAAACATTGTGGATTTGTTGTAAATAGAGGCAATGCTACATGTGAAGATATATTAAATTTAATAAAGATAGTACAAAAGACAGTAAAAGATAAACATGGAATATTACTTGAAAGAGAAGTATTAATTGTAGGAGAAGAATAGGAGTGAAGTAAAATGGAATTTGTTATAGTAACAGGACTTTCTGGAGCAGGTAAAAGTCAAGCCATAAAAGTAATGGAGGATTTAGGATTTTATTGTATGGATAATTTACCACCGTCATTACTTCCTAAATTTGCAGAACTATGCTATCAAACTATGAATGATGTAAAAAAGGTTGCTCTTGTAGTAGATATAAGAGGTGGGGAATTTTTTGATGATTTATTTGAAAATCTATCAAAACTTAAGAATTATGGATATAATTATAAAATAATGTTTTTAGATGCTGAAGATAAAGTTTTGATTAATAGATATAAAGAACATAGAAGGCCTCATCCACTTTCTCCAAATGGTCAAATAACTGTTGGAATTGAAGAAGAAAGAAAAAGATTAGAAGATATAAGAAAAAGATCTGATTATTTGATAGATACTACAGATTTATCAATAAAAATGCTAAAGGAAAAAATAAAGAAAATATTCATGGAAGGTGAAAAAAAAGATAATTTTACTATATCAGTAATCTCATTTGGATTTAAACATGGTATACCTCTAGATGCTGATTTAGTATTTGATGTAAGATTTTTACCTAATCCTCATTATATAGATGAACTAAGAGACTTTACAGGCAACAACAAAGAGGTACGTGATTATGTTATGAATTATAAACAATCACAAGATTTTCTTCAAAAGTTAATTGATATGATTACTTTTTTAATCCCTTATTACTCACAAGAAGGAAAATCTCAACTTGTTATAGCAATAGGTTGTACAGGTGGTAAACATAGGTCTGTAACAATTGCAAATGAATTATATAGATATTTAAAAAATGGTAATTATAATGCTGTAATAAATCATAGAGATAGCGAATTAAAAGTATAAAGTGATATTATGAATAAAAATAAAATAAAAGCTGGAATTAAAAGATGGATTTTGTTATCTGTAATAGGCATAATATTATTAGCTATAGGGGTATCTCCAATATATAAATATATAAATTCTATATTTAATAAATCATATATATTTGTAATATTAATTATATTAGGGATTATAATAAGCTTTTTTGCCTTTAAAAATGTACTGATAATACTTCTAAATATTGTAAATAAATATAAATATGAAGTGGATTTAAGTAGAAACTCAGTTGCAGGAATGATAAATAAAAAGAGGATATTAGAAAAGGGACCAAAGGTTTTAATATTAGGAGGGGGTACAGGGCTTTCAGTGCTCTTAAGAGGCCTAAAAACCCACACATCTAATATCACAGCAGTAGTTACAGTAGCAGATGATGGAGGCGGTTCTGGAGTCTTAAGAGAAGATTTGGGAATGCTTCCCCCTGGAGATATTAGAAACTGCATACTAGCACTTGCTGATACTGAACCTTCTATGGAAAAACTTATGCAATATAGATTTACTGAAGGAAATTTAAAAGGACAAAGTTTTGGTAATTTGTTTATAGCAGCAATGAATGGAGTATATGACAATTTTGAATTTGCAATAAAAGAAATTTCAAATGTATTAGCAGTATCTGGGAAAGTTCTTCCTATGACACTTGAAGATGTAACATTATTTGCAAAACTTGAAAATGGCAAAATAATAAAAGGTGAATCAAATATACCAATAAAAAACAAAGAAATGAATAGCTGTATAGAAAATGTATATTTGGAACCTGAAAATGTTTTTCCTCTTAAAGAAACAATTGAAGAAATAAAGGAAGCAGATATAATATTACTTGGGCCAGGTAGTTTATATACTAGTGTGATACCTAATCTCATGATAAAGGGAATAGTAGAGGAAATTGAAAAATCATATGCCCAAAAGGTTTATATAAGCAATGTCATGACTCAACCTGGAGAGACTGATAATTATTCCCTAAAGGATCATGTGGATGCAATTATATCTCATGGTAGTGAAAAAATTATTGATTATGTAGTAGTTAATAATGAAAAATTACCTAAAGATATATTTGACAAATATTCTTTAGATGGTTCAAAGCCTGTTTTATTAAAAGAAAAAGATAAAAAATATTTAAAAGAAAAGGGTATTGATATTATTGAAGGCAATCTAATAGATATAAAAAAAGAATATATAAGGCATGACACATATGAATTAAGTCGCTTGATATCAGACCTTGTTCCTAAGTATAAATCAAAAATATTAAAATTATTTTTATCAAAAAAAGATATTAGCAAGAGTTAATATCTTTTTTTGATAAAATCTTTTGTTAAAATTTATGTAAAAAAGAAGGGTTTTCTATTTTCTTGTAGAATTATACATATAACAGTTAATCAGGGGTGATGAAGATGAGTAGTATAGCTTATGAAAGTAGAGATAGGTATGAAAAAGAAAAATATAAGGAAGTTTTAAATGAATATAAATATATTATAAAGGTTATAGACTCCTATGCTCAAATTCTACTTATTAACAGTGATGATGAAGATATAAGTATAAATTTATTTGATAACAATACCTACTTAATAGAACAATGGGGTAATGATAATTATTTAAAAGAATTAGAAGATATTGGATTTAAAAAAGGTCTATGCTTAAAAGAAAAATGTATGAATGAAAATATAAGAAGATATAAATCATATACTTCCATATCATTACCTATAAAGAATAGTGAAGACAAGCTATTAGCCATATTAAATATTACTCTATCAAAGGATACAAAGATATCTAAATACAACAAATCATTGTTATTCATAAAAACCAGTTTAGAGGAGCATATAAAAGAGAAAAAGAAAAAGGAAGATAAAAATTATTTAAAAGAAGAGATAGAAGAAAGGGAAAAAGTATTTATATCAGTTATGGAAAATTTCAATATGACAGTAATGGTATTGGCTTACCCTAGTCTAACTATTGAGTATATAAATAGGCCCTCTAAAGAATTGATTAATGGGATTACAGGATTGGATTTAAGTATGGAAGAAGTATATGGAATTTCATTTTATGAAATACGAAAAATGTTTAATCATAGTCTAGTTGAAGAGACAATAGATAGATTATCAAAAAGGAATAAAAGTAATATTTGATACTGAATTTGAAGAAAAGATAATTGCCCTAGATATAGATAAATATGAAAAAATAATTCTTAATCTATTGTCAAATGCTACGAAATTTACTCCACAAGGTGGCGAGATATTTATAAATATATATGAAGAAAATAATCATGTAATAATTTCTATAAAGGATACAGGGGTAGGAATCAATAAGTCAGAGTTTAAAAATATATTTGAAAAATTTAATAATTTAAAAAATAATTTACCTACAGTCGAAAGTGGTACTGGCCTAGGGCTGAATTTAGTAAAAACACTTGTTGAAAAGATGAATGGAGAAATAAAAGTAAAGAGCACATTAGGAAAGGGTACTGAATTTTTGCTATATCTTCCTAGTAAGCAAATAGAAGATAGGGAATTAAGTAGTATTAGACGTACTAAAAAAGAATTGGAGCATATAACCAACATAGAATTCTCTGATATTTAATAAAAGTGGCTTAAGCCACTTTTATTAGTTTTCTAAATAAAGAATTCCAAGTTTTATTGTATTTTCTATAGAATCTATATGACATCTCTCATGAGCATGTGAGCTATCAACACCAGGACCTATAAGTCCTGCTCTAATATCATGTCCTGACCTAAGTGCAGCTGAAGCATCGGAACCATAGTGAGGATATAAATCTATTGCATAATTAAGATGATTTTCTTTAGCTAAATGAATCAATTCTTTTCTTAATTCATAATCATATGGGCCAGATGAATCTTTTGCACAAATTGTAACTTTATATTCAGTAGAAGTTTGACCTTCGCCAACAGCTGCCATATCTATAGCAATGAATTCAGAAGTTTTTTCTGGAATTGATGCAGATGAACCATGACCTACTTCTTCATAATTACTAATAAAAAGATTTGTTGTATTATTTGGCTTAATATTATTATCTTTTAAGTATTTTGCAATAGAAAGAAGAATTGCTACACCTGCCTTATCATCTAAATGTCTAGATTTGATAAAACCACTATCTGTAAAAGTAGTTCTAGGATCAAATGTAATAAAGTCACCTACGTTTATTCCTAATTTTTCTACATCTTCCTTTGTTCTAACGTTTTCATCTATTCTAATTTCAATAGAGTTTTCATCTCTTTCTTGTTTATTAGTTTTACTTCCATGAACATGAACTGAAGCTTTATTAAGTACGATTGTACCAGTATATTCTTTTTCATCTGAAGTTACTATCTTTACAAATTCTCCTTCTATTGAATGCCAATCATATCCTCCTAATTGAGATAATTTAAGCCTTCCATTTGATTTTACCTCTCTAATCATAGCACCTAAAGTATCTACATGAGCAGAAAGAGTTTTATGGGAGTCATCATTTTCACCTTTAATTGTAGCAATTAAAGCACCTTTTTCAGTGAATTTTGTTTCAAGACCTAAGGAAGTAAATTCATTTAACATAAATTTCATTATATTATCTGTAAAACCTGTAGGACTTGGAGTTGTGAGTAATTTATTTAATACATCTTTTGTATAATTTAAATCAATATTCATACCAATATACACCTCATTTTCAAAATTTTTTGATTACATGTCTATTGTATAATATAATTATCATTTAATTCAACTATTTTTGAAAATTATGATATAATAGATTAAAGTTTAATTAAAAATATTAACATTAACATACTTCTCTTTAATACAGGGTAGAGGAGAGTGATTATATGAAGGATGAAATAAGTTCAGGAGGCGTGGTAGTTTTTAATAATGCAATATTACTCTTAAAAAAATATAATGGAGATTGGGTGCTACCTAAGGGAAGAGTTGAGAAAAATGAAAGCTTAGAACAAGCAGCACTTAGAGAAGTATATGAAGAGGGTAGTGTACACGCTGAGATAATTCAATATATTGGTGAAATAAATTATAGTTTTAGAAATAATAGAAACTTAAAAAATGAATTAGTAAAAAAAACTGTTCATTGGTATTTGATGAAAACAAATAGTATGGATTGTTATCCTCAAAAAAAAGAAGGTTTTATTGAAGCTAGATTTGTTCATTTAGATAGAGTAGCTTCTCTTGTTAAATATGATGATGAACAATATATAATTGAAAAAGCAATAAAAGAAATAAGGAATTAGGGGGAGGAAAGATGTCATTTTCATCTCAAGCTAAAAGTAGATTATCAAGACTCGAAATAAAAAATGATTGTTGTCCTAAAGCAGAACTTTCAGCACTTATAAGAATGAGTGGAACAATTCAACTTGTTGGACGTGGCAATATAAATATTAAATTTCAGACGGAAAACGCTGCCATAGCAAGAAGAGTTTTTTCACTTATAAAAAGGTTATATGATTCTCAGATTGAAGTTATGGTTAGAAAAAACAAACAATTAAAGAAAAACAATAGTTATTTAATGATAATTCATGATAAAAAAAGTGTAGATAGTATTATAAAAGATACTGGGCTTTTTAATGAAGAAGAAAAATCTTTATTAAATATAAATTATAAGGTTCCTAGGAATTTAATCAAAAAAAAATGTTGCAGACGAGCATATATTAGAGGTTCTTTTTTAGGTGGAGGCTCTTTGAGTGATCCTGAAAAAACATATCATTTGGAATTTGTAACTCAAAATAAGGACCATGCAAAAGATTTATCTCAAATAATAAATTCTTTTAAATTAAATTCAAAGATTGTAATTAGGAAGGATTATTATGTAGTATATTTAAAAGAAGGAGAGCAAATTGTTGATTTGTTAAATATAATAGAAGCACATACATCTCTTTTAGAGCTAGAAAATATAAGGGTAGTAAAAGGTATAAGAAACAATATAAATAGAATAGTAAATTGTGAAACAGCAAACTTGTCTAAAACTATAAATGCTTCTGTAAGACAAGTAGAAAATATAAAATATATAGAAAATACTATAGGAATAGAAAAGCTCCCTAAGAATTTACAGGAACTTGCAAATATCCGTTTGTATAATAAAGAAGCTAGTTTAAAAGAATTAGGCAATATGCTAAGCATTCCTTTGGGAAAATCAGGAGTTAATCATAGATTGAGAAAAATAGAAAGTATAGCAGAAAATTTAAAGGAAAAGGAGAGGAGTTAATATGGAATCAAAAACTATTGTAGTAAAAAATAAAATAGGTCTTCATGCAAGGCCTGCTGCCTTATTTGTTCAAACAGCAAGTAAATTTTTAAGTAGTATATACGTAGAAAAAAATGATAGAAAAGTTAATGCTAAAAGCATAATGGGTATAATGGCACTTGGAGTAAGCCAGGGTGATGAAATAACCATATATGCAAAAGGAGAAGATGAAATAAAGGCAATTGAAGAATTAGAAGATTTATTATTAAATAAATTAGAAGAAGAATATGCCTAGCAATAGAAGTTATAAATATAATAAAGTAGATAGTAAATATACTATCTATTTTTTGATTTAAAGAGGTGAAAAATCATATGAAAAAATTTACACATTTACATCTCCACACAGAATACAGTCTTTTAGATGGTGCATCTAGAATGGATAAGCTGATGGATAAGGTAGAAGAATTAGGTATGGAAAGTGTTGCTATAACAGATCATGGTGTAATGTATGGGGTTGTAGATTTTTATAAACAAGCAAAGAAAAGAGGTATAAAACCAATATTAGGTTGTGAAGTATATATCTCTCATGGAGATTACAAGAGGAAAGATAAGGATAAGGATAAAAGTCAATATCATCTAGTACTGCTTGCAGAAAATAATACAGGTTATAAAAATTTAATAAAAATAGTATCAGAAGGTTTCGTAAGTGGATTTTACTATAAACCAAGAGTAGACTTTAATGTTTTAGAAAAATATAAGGAAGGAATTATAATATTAAGTGGATGTCTTGGTGGAGAAATACAAAAGGCACTAGCTAATTCTGAGTATGATAAGGCATATAATGTAGCTAAAAAATATCGTGATACATTTGGAGCTGAAAATTACTTCCTTGAATTGCAAGATCATGGAATAAAAATGCAAAAAAAAGTAAATCAAGAGATTATAAAATTAAGTGATGAATTAAAGATAGCTTTAGTTGCAACAAATGATGTGCATTATGTAGAAAAAGAAGATGCAAAATTTCATGATGTATTACTATGTATTCAAACTGGCAAAACTATAGATGAAGAAAAAAGAATGAAATTTCCATCAGACGATTTTTATCTTAAATCATATGATGAAATGGCAGAAATTTTTCCAAACAGATTAGATGCATTAGATAATACTTTTAAAATAGCGCAAAGATGCAATGTAGAATTAGACTTTGATACCCTTCATTTGCCAGAATTTGATGTACCAGATACCTATACAAATGAAGAGTATTTTGAAAAACTTTGCTATGATGGTTTGGAAAAAAGATATGAAAATATAACAAGTGAAATAAGAGAAAGACTAGAATATGAAATAAAGGTTATAGAAGATATGGGATATGTAGATTACTTTCTTATAGTATGGGATTTTATAAGATATGCAAAAGAAAATGATATCATGGTAGGTCCTGGAAGAGGATCAGCAGCCGGTAGTTTAGTAAGTTATACTCTTGAAATAATAGATATTGATCCTATAAAATACAATCTTATATTTGAAAGATTCCTAAACCCTGAAAGAGTTACCATGCCTGATGTGGATATTGATTTTTGCTATGAAAGACGTGAAGAGGTTATAGACTATGTAGTAGAAAAATACGGTTCTGATAGAGTTGCTCAAATAGTTACATTTGGTACAATGGCAGCTCGTGGAGCTATAAGAGATGTAGGTCGTGCACTTGATATATCCTATTCCCAAGTGGATTATATTGCAAAGCAAATTCCTACAGAACTTGGAATAACCATAGATAAAGCTTTAACTATGAATAAAAAATTAAAAGAAACTTATGATAATGATATAACTATAAAAAGACTTATTGATACAGCAAGACAAGTAGAAGGTATGCCAAGGCACACTTCAACTCATGCAGCAGGTGTTGTAATATCAAAAAATCCTGTAACAGAATATGTGCCACTTTCAAGAAACAATGATTCTATAATAACTCAATTTACAATGACGGAACTTGAAGAACTTGGAATGCTCAAGATGGATTTTTTAGGACTTAGAAATCTAACTGTAATAAGAGATGCTAAAAGCTTGATAGAAAAAATACATGATAAAAAAATTGACTTTAGTAATTCTAATTTTGATGATAAAAAGGTATATAAAATGTTTCAGGAAGCCAATACATTAGGAGTATTTCAATTTGAAAGTCCTGGTATGAGACAATTTTTAAAAGAACTAAAACCTACAGAATTTGAAAATATTGTAGCGGCAAATTCTCTTTTTAGACCAGGGCCTATGAGACAAATTCCAAGATATATAGAAAATAAAACTCATCCAGAAAAGATTGACTATACTCATCCTATCCTAGAATCAACACTTCAAGTAACATACGGGTGTATGGTCTATCAGGAGCAGGTTATGCAGATTGTACGTGATGTAGGTGGATATTCTATGGGTCGATCTGACCTTGTTCGTCGTGCTATGAGTAAAAAGAAGATGGATGTAATGGAAGAGGAAAGAAAAAACTTTATATATGGGAAAACTGATGAAAATGGAAATATTGAGATACAAGGTGCTATTAGGAATGGAGTAGATGAAAAATCAGCAAATAAAATCTATGATGAAATGATAGATTTTGCCAATTATGCCTTCAATAAATCACATTCTGCTGCCTATGCTGTACTTGCATATCAAACAGCATGGCTTAAATACTATTATCCTATAGAATTTATGGCAGCATTACTAACAAGCGTAATGGGGAGCACTAGTAGTATATCTTTATATATACAAGAATGTAGACGACTTAAAATAGAAGTTTTATCGCCTGATGTAAATGAAAGTTATTCTAAATTTACAGTAGCCAAAGGTAAAATTAGATTTGGCTTAGCTGCAATTAAAAATGTAGGGCGTCCACTTATAGAAGCAATAGTTAAAACTAGAAAAGAAAACGGAGAATTTTTATCACTTACAGATTTTTGCATACGAATAGAAAATCAATCTTTAAATAAAAGAGCATTAGAAAGCCTTATAAAAGCAGGAGCATTTGATTCTATAAAGGGCAATAGAGCACAACTCTTAGCTATTTATGAAAGAGTATTAGAAGGAGTTGTACAAGATAAAAAGAAAAACATAAAGGGTCAATACAATATGTTTATAGATTCAAATAAAAGTGATAAAGATGATAAAAATGATATTAAAACAGACATATTACCAGATATAAAGGAATTTCCAGAAAAAACTTTACTATCAATGGAAAAAGAAATTATGGGTATATATGTAAGCGGACATCCACTTTCTTCATACGGAGAAACATTAAATAATGTATCTTCATTAAATACTGTTGAATTAAAGCAAATAACTAAAGATGAAACAAATATAAGGATTGGTGGAATAATAATATCAAAGAAGAATAAAATAACTAAAAACAATAATATGATGGCCTTTGCGACACTTGAAGATTTATTAGGAACAGTAGAACTTATAATATTTCCCAAGATTTATGATAGATTTATGAAGTTTATAGAAGAAGATATGATAGTTACAGTAGAGGGTAAGTTGTCTGTAGATGATGATGATACAAAAATCATTTGTAATTCTATAACCCCTCTTGTAAAAAATAAAAATAAAAAATTATATCTCAAAATATCCAAAGATAAGGATGTAAGTATATTAAACAATATAAAAAAAACATTGAGTAAATACAAGGGAGATATACCTGTGTATGTATATTTTGAAAAAGATAAAAAAACTGTGATGGCTGAAAGGGATTTTTGGGTAGAAATAAATACTAATCAAATAATAAAAGATTTAGAAGATATTTTAGGTGAAGATTCAGTGAAATTAAAATAAATCTTACTTTAATAAATATATAAATATGGTATAATAACAATTGATAAATATGAAATAATTTTCTTGGAGGTAAGTCATGTGGACAGCAGTTCATATAATTGAAGGAGAAAAAAGAACTTTAGAATTAAAAGAAAAATTAATTAAAGAAGGCTTTTTAATAAAAATCAAACCCTTTGCAAAAGAAGGAGATATAATGAATTATAAAATTATGACACCAGAATTTGAAGCTAATGAAGTCTATAAAGTTATAATTGATTTAGGATATTAGAAAAATAAATTAAATTAATTTTTAAATATTGTGGGTCATATTTAGTCCCTGGCGGCTAAAGTTGAGGAGGTAAAGATGAAAACTATAGGAGTCTTAACAAGTGGAGGAGATGCTCCAGGTATGAATGCAGCTATAAGAGCTGTTGTAAGAACAGCTATTTATAACGGTGTTAGAGTATTAGGTATAAAACAAGGATATAATGGACTAATAAATGGTGATATCAGAGAAATGGAATTATCATCTGTTGCAGATATAATCCATAGAGGTGGTACTAAACTTAGGACTGCTAGAAGTGAAGAGTTTAAAACTGAAGAAGGAAGAAAAAAAGCATTAAATATTTTAGAGGTATTTGGTATAGATGGATTAGTAGTAATAGGAGGAGATGGTTCATTTAAAGGTGCTCAAAAATTAAATGAAATGGGTCTACCTACTATTGGAATACCTGGAACAATTGATAATGATTTAGGTTACACTGATTATACAATTGGATTTGATACTGCAGTAAATACAGTTTTAGATGCAGTGAGTAAATTAAGAGATACTTCAACTTCTCATGGAAGAGCAAATATTATCGAAGTAATGGGAAGGCATTGTGGAGACATAGCACTATATTCAGGACTTGCAGGTGGGGCTGAATCTGTTATAATTCCGGAAGTCGGATATGAAGTAGATAGTGTGTGTAAAAAACTTCTACAAGGTAAAAATAGAGGTAAATTACACAGTATAATAATGATTGCTGAAGGCGTAGGTAATGCAGTGCAATTAGGAAAAGAAATTGAAGAAAAAACAGGTATAGAAACTAGAGTTACAGTACTAGGTCATATTCAAAGAGGTGGAAGCCCTACAGCAAATGATAGAATACTTGCAAGCAAAATGGGTGCTGAAGCAGTAAACTTACTTTTAAAAGGTGAAACATGCAAGGTTGTGGGTATAAAAGACAACAAGATAATAAGTATGAATACTTATGAAGCATTAAAGGTTAAGAGTCATTTAGATGAAGAAATGTATACTTTAACTAAAATATTATCTATTTAATAGGAGTGATTTGATGAAACGAACGAAGATTGTATGTACATTAGGGCCAGCAACAGATGATGAAGAAATATTAACAAGTCTTATAAAGAACGGATTAAATGTTGCCAGACAAAACTTTTCTCATGGTGATCATTCTGAACATAAAAACAGAATGAATTTAACTAAAAAAGTAAGAGAAAAATTAAACTTACCTATAGCTATCATGCTTGATACTAAGGGTCCAGAAATAAGAACTAGAAACTTTAAAAATGATAGTGTTATATTAAAAGAAGATCAGGAATACATGATAACTACTAAAGATATGTTAGGTGATGAAAATATAGGAGCTATAACATATGAAGATCTTCCTCAAGATATAAATGTAGGAGATAAGATATTAATAGATGATGGATTGATTGAACTTCAAGTTCTAGAAGTAGTAAATAATACAGATATAAAGTGCAAAGTTTTAAATGGTGGAGAGGTTAAAAACAAAAAAGGTGTAAATGTTCCAGGAGTAAAAATAAACTTACCTGCTATAACAGAAAAAGATAAATCTGATATTGAATTTGGTATAAGAAATGGAATAGATTTTATAGCAGCATCATTTGTAAGAAAAGCTTCAGATGTACTTGCTATAAGGGAGATATTAGAAGATCATGATGCAGGAGATATTGAAATAATATCTAAAATAGAAAATCAAGAAGGCGTAGATAATATAGATAGAATAATTGAAGTATCTGATGGAATAATGGTAGCACGTGGAGATTTAGGAGTAGAAATCCCTGCAGAAGAAGTGCCTTTAGTCCAAAAAATGATGATAAGAAAATGTAATCTAGCAGGAAAACCTGTTATAACTGCAACTCAAATGCTGGATTCAATGATGAGAAATCCTAGACCAACTAGAGCAGAAGTTACAGATGTTGCAAATGCAATACTAGATGGAACAGATGCAATAATGTTATCAGGGGAAACAGCAGCAGGTAAATATCCTATAGAAGCAGTAGAAACCATGAAAAACATTGCTATAAAGACAGAAGGGTCTATAGATTATAAGGGAAGAGTACAATCTAATACTATATTACCTGAAATAAGCATAACAAATGCCATAAGTCATGCAACGTGTACTACTGCAGAAGACTTAGGCGCTCAAGCTATTATAACAGCTACAGCTTCAGGTTACACTGCAAGAGCTGTATCAAAGTTTAGACCAAATGCTCCAATAATAGCAGTTACAACATCAGAAAGAGTTAGAAGAAAGCTTAATTTAGTGTGGGGAATACACTCACTTATTGCAAATGAATCTCTAAATACAGATGATATTATAGATGAATCTGTAACAACAGCTCTTGAAAATAAATATATAGAGAATGGAGATTTAGTAGTGATAACAGCAGGTGTCCCTGTAGGAAAATCAGGATCTACTAATTTATTAAAAGTTCATACCGTGGGGGAGATTGTATTGAGAGGAACTGGAATAGGAGATAGAAGTGCAATAGGAAATGTTTGTATTATAAATAATAAAGAAGATGCAGAAAAGAAATTTAAAGAAGGCGATATTTTAGTTGCAAATAGTACAGATAGAGATATTGTCCCTTTCATGGAAAAATCAGCAGCTATTATCACAGAAAAAGGTGGGCTTACTTCTCATGCAGCAGTAGTTGGACTTAATATAGAAAAACCTGTAATAGTAGGAGTGGAAAATGCATTAGAAGAACTTAAAGATGGAGAACTTATAACTGTAGATAGTATAAGAGGCTTCATATACAGAGGAAAAGCAAGAGTATTATAAAGATGTCGAGGACTTTTCCTCGGCTCTTATTCATTAAGATCTTGTATAGATTTTGGAGGTAATTATGAAGAATAAATGCACAATAAGAGCTAGATACAGTGAAACAGATCAAATGGGAGTAATTTATCATGCTAATTATTTTAATTGGTTTGAAATAGGTAGAACATCCTTTTTTAGATCTTTAGGATATGATTATAAAAAATTAGAAAATCAAGGTGTGCTATTGCCAGTAATAGATGTAGGATGTATTTATAAGATATCTGCTAAGTATGATGATGAAATAATAATAGAAACATACGTTCAAAAGCTTAAAGGTGTAAGAATTAAATATGGATATAATATAATAAGAAAAGAAGATAATATACTTTTAGCTAAAGGATATACACTTCATGCATTTGTAGATAAAGAATTAAATCCTATTAACTTTAAAAAGAAATATAATGAATTATGGAATAGTTTAAATGACTCTATAGAAGAGGAGTTAAAATAATGCTTGGAAAACTAATATTGTTATTTACTATAATACCTATAGTAGAATTATTTTTGCTTTTTAAAATAGCAGAGATAACATCTGGACTTACAACTATATTATTAGTAATATTAACTGGGATTCTTGGAGCATACCTTGCAAAATCTGAAGGTAGACTTATATTAATGAGAATAAAAACAGATTTAAATAGAGGACAAATGCCTGCAAATGAACTTATAAATGGCTTATGTGTACTAGTTGGAGGAGCACTTTTATTAACTCCAGGTATAATAACAGACATAATAGGATTTTCTTTAGTAATACCTTTAACTAGGATGGCATTTAAAAGGTATATAAAAGCAAAGTTTAGTGAAAAGATTAGAAGTGGTCAAGTGAATTTTTATTATAGAGATGATGATTAAAAAAAATAAAATAGGCAATAATTTTCATATACTAGGTTTGGCAACCATTCTAAACTTTAAGCATACATTTTGGTATGCTTTTTTTGTTGACAAAATACCAAGTTTATGCAATAATGTGTATAACTATGAGAAGAATTTATAATTAATAAACTTTTATATTATATGAATCTTATTAGCATTTATCTAATATAATATAAAAGTTATAAATATAACTTATACCTTCATTTAATGGTTCTTTGTCAACTAGTGTTGTTAGAGAAAAATGAAACATTTTAATTGAGAAT
>NZ_JBQCYD010000012.1:0-23344 GCF_052088025.1 Senegalia sp. (in: firmicutes)
TTCTTCACACCATACTTTGGTATTTCAAATCTAAGTGTATAGTCATCACATAGATCATATAGTTCTTTTATTTTACTTGTTTGTTTTGCTGCCCATCCTATGTCTGTTGCATATTGATGTGTTCCTGGGCTATCTGGATTCCATTTCATCTTATAAAGAGTATTTTGTTTGTGGCTTTTGTTGTTTACATATTTTTCTGATATAAATTTTGCTCCACCTATTATAGCATCTTTTGGTGTGAACCATCCTTCATTGTATGCATAGGAACTTCCTCCACCTATTGGATTGCTATCTATTGCTCCTATTCCATACATATTATATACTGTTTTGCCACGTACATTTACTCCTGTTGCTAGTTTTGATTTTCCATATCCTGTTTCAAGTAAGGCATGTGATAATAGGTACATCTCATTTATATCATGTTTTTCACTTGCTTCTATAAATGCTGCACCTTGTCCTTCTAATACTCCCTTACCTTTTAATATATTGTTTAGCTGACTTTCACTAAGTCCACTGTTTCCTGATAATACTAGGAATTGATACATATTCTTTGGTGCTTGGTTTGAATTTTTGGTATAATCTGCTGAAACCCAACCTATTGTTCCATTGGCCTTTATCTTATACCAACCATTTTCTTCTGCTAATACTATATATATTTCATCTGATTTTACTTGGGTAAGTAAGGTCCCATTATCAGATGGAGTGCTTCTTACATTTAAAATACTTGCATCTACCTTTATAGAATAGAGATTTCCTATCTCTCCCCTACTTACTACATTTTCTTCCTTTACTCCCTTTACATATCCTCCATGAACCCAACCTACTACTTTGCCTGTGTTGATCTTATACCAACCATTAGATTCTTCTATTGGAATGAATTTTTGGCCAAGGCTCACTTGATCTATTACAGATGTGTTTGTAGTATAGCTTGCTCGTACATTTAATTTACTTGCTGTTATCATCACTTCTTTATGGCTTCCTTGATTGTCACTTTCATTTGCCTTGTAGCTTGTCTTTACATATCCTCCATGTACCCAACCTTGAGTATTGGATGTTTGTATTTTATACCATCCATTTGATTCTCCAATTATTGTATAGACTTGTCCATTTGATACCCTATCTACTATTTTTGTTTTAGTAGAATTGCTTTCTCGTACATTTAATGTAGATGTAGCTATTTTAAGTTGACCTATTATGTCATACTTGTATTCTCTGTCAGAGTTATGGATGAAGTTTTCTGGATTTAAATATTTATCTAAATCTGGTAAGTTTGCTGTTACCCATCCTGAGCCATATTTATCTGTTTGTGGATTGATATTTAATTGTGTTAGTAAATAATCTTGGAAGCTCTTACTATAGTTCATATTTTGATATATTATATTTCCTGTTACTAAGTGAGCTATTTCACTTGTTACTATTTTGTTTGTTCCCTTTATTTTTGCATTTACTTTGAATATATAATTTCCTCTATCTGTTGGTGTAAATACAAGAGTATTATCTAGTGAATATTCTTTTATATTCTTCCATTCTTCACTATTTCTCTTTACTAGATATTCATATTCTACATTTTGATTATCAGCCAGTGCTGATATTGTTATAGGGGTATTTATATATGTTGCATTTTGCTTGTCTTTTGAAATGCTCACCTTTTGCAAGTATTCTTTTATTGTTACTGTTATTTCCTTTGAAACTATTTTGTTTGTTCCCTTTATTCTGGCATTTACTTTTATGCTAAATTTACCAGCATTTTTACTTGTGTAGTTTATATTGTTTGTAGTGGAGTAATTTTTGATTACGTTATATTTACCACTTGAATCTTTTATTAAATATTCATATTCTACATTACTAGAGCCTACTGCTTCTACTTTTATCTGTATATTTTCATTTATATATGTAGTCTCTTTATCTTTTGTGATTGTTATATCTTTTAATTCTTCTTTTGGCTTTTCTGGCTCTAGTGGTTTTTCAGGCTCTGTTTGACCTGCTATTTTTTTTACATATCCACCGTGTATCCAGCCTGTTAGTTTGCCTGTGTTTATCTTATACCAGCCATCATTTTCTTCAAGTGGCTTATATTTTTTACCCTTATATACTTGAAAAATTCTTTCATACTTAGTTGAAGGGCCTGTCCTTACATTTAATATCGGTGTATCTATTATCAATTCTTTTGGTAATTGTATGATTGGTTTTTCTGGTTTTGGCTTTTCTGGTGTAGGCTTGTCTACTTTTACTTTTTCAGCATATCCTCCATGAACCCAACCTGTTGCTTTTCCTGTATTTATTTTGTACCAGCCTTTTGATTCAGCTATTACCTTGTATTTCTTGTTTTGTAATACTTGATCTAATATTTTACTCTTTGTGGTATTGCTGCTTCTTACATTTAATCTTGTGGCTGTTATCTTTATTTGTGTGCTAGTTGAATTTGGTGTTTCAGGCTTTGGTGGTATAGGCTTATCTACCTTTATTTTTTCAGCATATCCTCCATGAACCCAACCTCTTACTTTTCCTGTATTTATTTTATACCAGCCATTTGACTCAGCTATTACCTTGTATTTCTTGTTTTGTGATACTTGATCTACTATTTTGCTCTTTGTGGTATTGCTGCTTCTTACATTTAATCTTGTGGCTGTTATCTTTATTTCTGTGCTGCTTGAATCTGGTACATCTGGTTTTGGTGGCGGAGTTGGCTTTGGTAGTGTAGGTTTAGATGCACTTACCTTTTCTACGTATCCTCCATGTACCCACCCTGTTACTTTTCCTGTATTAATTTTATACCAGCCATTTGCTTCAGCTAATGGTTTGAATTTTTGTCCCTTTGTAACTCCAGATATCCTATAGCTATTTGTACTAGCTTTTAATCTTACATTTAAACTAGTAGCTGTTACTCTTATTTCTTCATAATTTTTATTAGCTATTGTAGTCACATAATCACCATGTATCCATCCTATAGTATTACCTACCTTTATTTTATACCATGATCCTTTTTGTTCATAGACTGTATAGACTTGTCCTATCTTTACTTGAGATATTCTTTTGCTGCTAGTTGTAGGGCTAGTTCTTACGTTTAATACCCCAGTTGTAACTTTTACATCTTTTATACTGCTAGCAGCTGCATATGAGATATTTGGTGATAATATTTCTTTAAACTTATTTTGTGATTGATCTTTTATATCACCATCTGAGGCTGCAAAAAACACAAGCATTCCTGATGCTAATATCAACACTTTTCCCTTCAAAATATCCCTCCTTATGTTCTTTTGTTTAACTTTTAAAGCATAATATTACATTTATATTACTATTGTAACATTATTTTGACTTTTATCAACAGGTTATTGGTACTATTTCTAAGCTTATTATATATATCGACAAAATATATCTTTACTTTAGTTTTTAGATAAAGAATTTATCATACATAATAAAACATTTTTCGACAAACCTTTCGACAAAAGATTAAAGTTATAATTAAATATGCCGATATATAATATGCCGATATATAATATACCAATATTATGAAATGAGGAATGCACACGAAAATTAAACTATGCAAAATATGACTAAAATATTATATGAACAAGCAGAAAGTATCAAAAGAAATAGGGAAAAATTAAGTGAGTCTATCTGACTATCTTTCATCTTGATTCATATCAATCTCTTCCTTATAATCAAGATTTATTTGTTTTAGATTTATTGTTTAATATATTCCAAATTTCTTTTACTCTTTTATTTGAAATTCATCTTTAGACTGTATTTCCTTTATTCTTAAAATAATTATTCCACTTTTACTATAAATTATCATTAAGACAATTGACTATAACAAAACCTTCGCTGAACAGCGAAGGTTTTGTTATTTTGCTATATTTACTACTTTTGCTTGTCTTACTTCTGCCATAAAGGCTACATATCTTAAAAATACATAAGCCACCATAACAATAGCCCAAATTGTTTCAAATTTTGCTATTATGTTGATTATACTTAGTCCATTACCACTCATTAGTAAATATTTATTTACCATATTCATAGCTATAGCGCTTATTACAAATGGAAATGTAAATGCTGAATATGATGGATAGAATTTCAGCTTTAACATTTTAGGCATCAATATAAGTCCATAGAGTGTCATTATAAGTGATAATGCTGATAGAAATATTATCATTATCATACTTTTTTCTTCAAATGAGCTCATATATCCTGCAAGTAGTAAGCTTGCTGGTGCTGCAAATATTATCTTTAGTGGCTCTGCTGGTTCTGGTATTCCTTTTATTTTTATAACCCTATATAAAACTATTGGTATTAGTGGTAAATATACAACTAGTCCATACCAAAATAATATACGGCCTATATTTGTAAGTCCATATGCAGGAGATGTTATACTTCCTACTACTATTCCTACAAAAAGAACAAAATAACTTGCAAATACTTTTTTTATATTAAAACCCACTATAAATTTAGTGATGAAATATATTATCAACATTATATTGATTGATAAGCTAGTTATCCACATTATAAATGCTAAGTTCTGTAGATAAGGTTTGATATATGTGGATAAAATCATCATTCCCATAGGATATGTTGCAAGTACTCCTGAAACTGCTGGATTCTTTAATGCTTCTTTTATTTGATCCCAAAACATTAGTATCTTAGCTGTAAGCATCAAAAATATAAGGCCTGAAATAGCTCCTAGAAATAATCTATATCCATTTCCAAAAGGTGCTATTAAATTCCCTAGTGCCGCTAGCCCTAGCATGAGACCACATATTGCTACTGGTAGTTTTTTTATTAAATTTATCATTGTTATGCTCCCAATGCTTCTTTATCTAAGTCCACTAGGTCTAATTCTCTTACTATTATTCTTGCTGCTGTTTCTGCTATTTCTCCTGTGAAAGATATACATTGTGCCTTATGCTCTCCACTTGCCATATCCATTCCTTTTGTATGAACACTACAACATAGTACCTTGTGATTTTTTCTGAATTCACCTTGTAATTCATTTGCAAGTTCTAGAGTCCTCACACTTTTTGGATCTTGAGGATTTGTTCCTTTGCTTCTACCAAAGAAATAGCCCATCATCATAACTCCACCAGATACTGCTCCACATACACATTTGGACTTTCCTATACCTACTGGAAATCCTGATGCCATTGCTATCATTTCTTCTGGCATATCTATTCCAAAATTACTTCTTACTGATGCAACTACTGCCTCAGAACAATAATATTCTCCACGATGAAACATTGCCTCTGCATCTTCTCTTACCTTTTTTATACTTATTTCTTTATTCATATTTATAACCCCCATTTTCTTTTACTATTACATATGGTTTAATTATAGACAAGTTGGTGTTAAGAATCTATCATTATAGAATTATTCTATGATTGTCTTGGAGGTTATAGATGAAGGTTATAAGAAAGAGTCATTTTTTTACTAGTGGGACATGAGAACCGTCCCCATGTCTCATATTAAGCTCTATTTATTAAAGGATAGATCACTATAGCAAGTATTCCACCAATTATTGCTGTATATAACTGTGGCAAAGTAAATGCTGCTATTATAGGCATTGGTACTTTGGGTATAAATAGAGGTAGTATCATTCTAACGGATAAGGCTAAAAACCCAAATTTAATTAATGCAGATATTACAAGTGCAATCCAATTACTATATTTCATATTAATATTATTTATATAGAAAAATGCTAATACAAATAATATATTGCCTATAACTATTATAGGTATGAGTGGAGCGAGTCCTATTATGCCTACTGAAAATGCTATGATTGGTGTAAGTGTTCCAATTATAACTGCTGATGTAGGTCCTATCATAAGTGCTGCTAATATCAATGTCATGTTTACAAGTGGACCTACAAGAGGTTGGGCAAATTGTCTAAATCCTATTTGAAATACAAGTGCAAGTGCTAATAATAGAGCTGTTCTAACTAATTTTTTAGTATCCATTTTAATTCCCCCTAGATTAATCTTTGTTTATATTATAACATAAAAATCATCCTAAGTAGGATTTAGGATGATTTTTATACTTTTACTCTTTCTCTATATGATATAAATTTTATGAATTCTAGGGAGGTATCGTCTATATATTTGATTTCATCTATTATCATATTTAATTGATCATTTAAACTTAATATTTTAAATATATTTTCTAACGCTTTAAATACCTTTATTTTTACAATGTTATTGTCTAATCTTCTTTTATCTTCTATATGTTTTTCTACTATAGAGTTTATTGGGTATATGTCTATCCAATCATTTTGATCTATATTTTTTAATATATCTTCTTCTATGTCCATTATTTTATCTATTAATTCTGATAATGAGTAATATTCTATGTTTGAAGGTGTGTAAGAAGCAATAGATATAGAATTTTCTGTATTTAGCTTTAGTGTTTCTTGTATATGTGATTCACTGCTTAATATTTCTTTATATGCTTTTTTTATTTCTTCTGCTGGACTTATATTTAATTCTTCTCTTAGTCTTTTTACGCATCTATTATAATGTTTTAATGCTTTTTTCCTATCTCCAATTTTTATATATATTTTTATGATTTCTAAATATAATTCTTCTTTTAATGGATTTATTGCTAGCATATCTTCTAATATTGATATAGCTTTTTGATATTCATTATTTTCTTTATAATTATCTTTTAGCTTATATAATGTTTTTATATAATTTCTTTGAAGCCTTTCACGTTCATAAAAGACCCAATCATTAAACTTAGGGCTATCTTTTATATAAAATCCTTCTAAAAATTCCCCTTTATATAATTTCTTCATATTCTCTAATTCCTTGGTGGTTTTGTCATCTATATCATTTTCAAAGTTTTCTATATCTACATATATATCTAATTTTTCATCAAAACAAATTGTCTCTTTGTCTGAATTAAAGGGATCTATTCCTTGGTTTAGTTTTTTAAACAGTTTTCTAAACTGCCACAAATTATATCTTAAATTATATCTACTTGTATCAAAATCATTTGAATCCCAAAACATATCTGCAATTTTATTTCTATTAAATTTCTTGTTTTTTTCTACTGCCATATAGTTTAATATTCCTATTGATTTATGACTTAATTTATCTATTATAGATTCATCATTTAAAAGTATTTCTACTCTTCCTAGTAAATATATATTTAATTTAGCCATCTATAACACCTAGATTTCCAAAAATTATATTTCCTTCTTTTATGGTTAATTCTACTTTTATATCTTTTATTTTATCCTTTTTTACCTTCAAAGGATTTTTATCTAATACTAGCAAATCAGCCAATTTTCCTTTTTTTATTGAGCCCTTTTTTGTTTCTTCAAATACTGAATATGCTCCATTTATGGTAAATAGTTTCAAGGCTTGCATCTGGCTTATTGAAAAGTCCTTGTTTGGATGATTTACTGCTGTGTGTATTCCAAGTAATGGATTTATTGCTATTACATCACTGTCTGATCCACCTGCTATTATTAATCCATTTTCTATTATCTTTTTGAATGGATTAGTATTTTTTCTTCTCTCCCCTAATCGTCTGTCATATAAATCATCTTTATCTCCCCAATAATATTCATATGAGGGCTGCATTGATAATATTAAATTTAATTTTTTTGCTCTTTTTATATGATCATCTGATGGAAGCTCAAAATGTTCTATTCTATGTCTATGATTTTTTATTTCAGAATTATTAAAGGCATATTCATATGCATTTAATATCTGATCTATTGCCCTATCACCTATTGCATGAACTGTTATCTGTAGGTCATTTCTATGAGCATCTAGTATAAATTCATTTAATTCTTCATCGGAAAAATATAGTCTTCCTTTGTTTTCTATATCATCTGAATATCCTTCTTTAAGGGCTGCATTTCTTGAACCAAATGAACCATCTAAAAATATACATCCACCAATTCTTTTTAGCCCCTTTTTCTTAACCATATCTACATCTATAGTTTGATAAAATAAATTTATATCTATTGGAAATGAATCGCCTTTATCTATTATAAATTCTGCATCCTTATTGTGAAATACAAATCCACCTTCTAAAGCTCCTATTGTAGTTACTCCTTTTTTTATTGCAAGGTCAATTGCCTTATATACTCCTCTTTTTCTTACGTTTTCTGATAGACTATTTAGTATTTGATTTCTGATATATGCACTGGCCTTTCCTTTAAGTCTACCATCTGGTAGTCCTCGAGAGTCTCTAATTATCCCATCTAAGTCAAATGGAATGTTTAATTTATTAAGTGCCATGGAATTTATAGAACTTATATGATATTCCACCCTATTTATCCATACAGGATGATTTGGAGCGCATTTATCTAGTTCATATCTTGTAGGCATCCTAGCTTCTTTTACCCTTAAATCATCATAGCCTATACCTCTTATAAGTGTTCCTTCTGGCTTTTGTTTTGTTTCTTCTTCTATTTTTTCTTGCAATTCACTTATTGTCTTTACATCAGATAAATCTAATGAAAGTAAATTTAGGCCTGTTTGAACTAGATGGACATGACTGTCATAGAATCCTGGTAATATAGTTTTACCTTTTAAATTTATCACTTCTTTTGATTCATTTATATATTTTTCATAACCTTTCCTCTGTCCTAAGTCTAATATTTTACTATCAGATATTGCTATCCAACTAGCACTTGGAACTTTTTCATCTATTGTGACTATATCTGCATTATATATTAATAAATCTATTTTTTTCATCTTCGCATCCTTTCTTTTAAATATTAATTTCATTCTATCATATATAAATAAATAAATTCCCCCATATGGAGGAATTTATTTATCTTGCATTTAATGTTCTTTTTAAAAAGTCATATATAACTTCTGCTGTTTTTACTACTGTATCTATTAATACATACTCATCACTAGCATGATAGTTTTCACCATGAGGCCCAAATACAAATGTAGGTACCCCTACTCTTGTTCCTATATAGTTGAAATCTCCTATACTAGAAAAATATGCTGTAGTAGCTTCATCTCCAGTTACATTTTTTATGCTTTCTTGAATTAAAGAAGTATATTCATTGTCTTCATCTACTGTATAAGGTAAAAATCCATCACTATCTTTGCTAGGTGATTTTCTGAAATTCACTTCTACTTGACTTTTTATATTTGCTTTCTTTACTGCCCTATTAACTTCATCTATTATATATTCCTTATCTTCTCCTCGAACTATATGCCTAAATGCTGTAAACTGCGCCTTGTCTGCTACACTACAAGCAGCTCCACCACCATTTATTTCTACAAGTGCAAAAGAACCTTGCCCTAATTTATCATCTTTTAATCCTTGCATCTGCTCTAGTTCAACTATTACCTTTGCCGCATCGCTTATTGCATTTATTCCAAGTTCTGGTGCTGCTGCATGGGATGATTTCCCTTTGAAGTTGACACTGTAGTTATATCCACCTCTTGCGCCTAAACAAAGACATGGAAAATCACATCCAGAAAAACCGCTGCTAGGTTCTGGTACTATTGCTACATCTACATCCTTTGTAAGGTCATCCTCTATCAAAGCATCTGTACCAAGTCCAAAAGGTCCTTCTTCATCTGATACTAATGAGTAAAGTATTTGACCATCAAATTCTTTTATTGTGTTTTTAAAAGCTTCTAGAGCAAGTATTATAGCTGCTACTCCTGATTTCATATCAAGAGCACCTAATCCATATAAACGATTTCCTTCTCTTCTTGCTTTTAATGGATCATAGGTCCAACCTTCACATATTTCTACTGTATCTAAATGACCATTTAATAATATCTTTGGTCCATCTTTTTTTCCCTTTAAAGTCCCTATTACATTTTTGCCTTTATACTTTGTTATCTTTTGATCTTCATATTCATGCATTTCTACTGGTATATCCTTTTCTTTCATCAAATTATATGCATAATCCATTATTTTGTCTTCTCTGAAATAAGGGCTTTCTATTTCTATAAGTGAAGATAGTAATTCTACTGTTCTTTCCTCATTTATATATTCCCTATAATTGTCCGTCATTTTTATCCCCCTATTATACTGATTTTTCTACTCTTTCTTCATCATGATATGTGTTTATTGAATCTATATCTCCTTCTTTAAATATGAACTTACCTATAAAGGCATAAAATATTGCTATAGCTGGTGTTAAGAACGATAAGAATACATAGGGGAAATAATCCATTGTAGGAACTCCAAGTGTCCCTGCAAAAAATACCCCACATAAGCCCCATGGTACTAGAGGTGATGTTACTGTTGCTGAATCTTCTGATGTTCTTGAGTTTACTTGTGGTAATATACGCAATTTTTTATATGCAGGTACTAGCATACGAGATGGTATTATTATAGCTATATATTGACTTGCAGAAAATAAATTTACTGCAATTGATGATAATACATGTGTTGTAATAAGTCCTTTTGCACTACTTACTAATACTGATATCTTTTCAAGTAATACTTCAAGTATTTTAGTTTTTTCAAGTATTCCCCCATAGCTAAGTCCTATAAATCCTAGAGATATTGTCCACATCATACTTTGAAGACCACCACGACTAAGTAGTGCATCTACTGCCTCTACTCCAGTTTCTGATACAAATCCATCATTCATATAAGCAAGCATTTCTCCAAGTCCATATCCTTGGAATATCATTGCAAATGCTAAACCTAAGAGAGATGCTATTACCATTACTGCAAGTCCCGAAAATTTCTTAACTGCAAGTATAACTATTACTACTGCTGGAATTAATGTTACTGGTGAAATATAATAATTTGAACTAAGTCCATTTAATATTCCATCAATTTGTGCTGTGTCTATTGTTCCACTAGAAAATCTCATTCCTATTACCCCATATATTACAAGAGATATTAAAAAAGCAGGTCCTGTTGTATAAACCATTGATTTTATGTGGTCGAAAAGGTTTGCCTCAGCTACACCAGCTGCTAGATTTGTAGAATCTGATAAGGGTGACATTTTATCTCCAAATATTGCTCCTGTTATAACTGCTCCTGCTGTTATTGGTGCTGGTATTCCAAGTCCATATCCTATTCCCATAAATGCTACGCCAAATGTAGCTCCTGTTGTATATGAACTACCTGTAGATACTGATGATACTGCACATACAAATGCTACTGTGATTAAGAATATCTTTGGTGATAATATTTTTAATCCGTAAAATATGAGTGTAGGTATTGTTCCTGCTGGTATCCATGATGCTATAAGTACTCCTACAAGCATAAGTATAAGCATTGGAAGCATTGCTATCTTACAACCATAAAGTATACCTTCTTGTACATCATCCCAGGAAAAACCTGATATAAGTGCTATAATTGATGCAAATGTTGCGGCTATTATAAGTGTAATATGAGTTACGTAATCTTGCTTTAATATGAAAATTTGTGCTGCCATTGCAATAGCTAAAAATATTATAACTGATAATGCTGCAATAAAACTGGGTCTTTTTTCGCTTGTGTCTTTTAAATTGCTCATTAAATTACCACTCCTTATTTGTATTTGTTTCTATCTTAACATAGGCTTGTGGTATAGAGCGTTTTAATTTATGTTTATTTTTGATTTTTCTGAAATTTCTTTTATTTAATTCATTTCTAAGTGTGCATACTAAAAGACCTCTTGAAATTAATTTCAAGAGGTCTTTTGTCATTATTTATATGGTCCACTCACTATGAACTATGCCTAAAAGATACCAGGTATCTTCTACTTGTTCAAATACCAATCTAAGACTTTGCCAGTCCATACCCTTATATTCAGGGTTAGAGCCTTCAAAATGATATTCTATAAATTTGCCATTTGGATATGCTTCTTTTATATTGTTTATGGTATTTCCTTCACCTATGCTGATGTTGTTACCTATTATATGTGGGTTTATAAAATCCTTGCTATATACAAATTCATCATAATAGTCTTTGAATTTAAGTTTTATAGGACTTCCTTTTCCATCATAACTTCCCCATTCATATTTTTTATCATCTTCTAATAAATTTGCTACTTGATCTTTTGTAAAATTTTGATCCTTTTTAGTGTCTATATATGCATATGGAGTGAATGTAAGTCCTTTTTCAGGATGAACATATTGTGCTAGTTGATCCATATCTTTTTCCTTTAAGAGCTTTAGTGCCTTCATTGATTTTACTATTAGATTGTCTCCTAATATTTGATTATTTGAATCATTCTTATCTCTTCTTTCAAATATTCTATCAGATATGATCCATTTATTATCTTGGTATGTGAGCCTTACTCTAAACCTATATTTTCCTTTTAATGCATTTTGATTTTCTTGTATTAATTCATAGTTTTTATCATCTGTTTTTTCTAATTTATATGATTTATCTTTATATATTCTTACTGGTGCATCTGTTGGTATTACATATAATTCATCTTCTTTTTCCTTATAATAAGTGTTTACATAAGCTTCTGCTATATCTTTTTTTGTGATTCCAGCAAGATGATCTATAAGTTCATTTTTATTATTATAATTTTTAACTTTTTCATCATCATTTCTATCTACAAAAAGTCTATTCATGAACTCATCTTCTATTTCTATTGCTTTTTTCTTTGTGAGCTCTTCTTTATCATCATTGTTACTATTATCATTTCCACTATTTATTACATTGAATGAATTGACCATTTTCTCTATGATTTCTTTGTTTTCATTATAATATTCTACTGGACTAACAGATATGAAGTGATATTCTTTTTTGTCCTTTATATATACCATTTCATAATGATAATTTTCATCCATTTTACCTTCTATTATGGTAGCTTCTAATCCACTTTTCAGAGTAACTTCCCTTTTTTCTAATTCTTCTGCTTCTGCTGCCTTATAAGGTTTAGATACATCTTCAAGGTAATTTACACCATGTGCTATTATATCCTTTTCATCATCATTTGGAAAAAAGGCTATTCCATCACCATTGTCTGATTCTCTATATTCCCAGCCTTTTGGATATTTTATAGAAAATTTAAATCTAACATTTGTATATTTATCCCAATTAGATTCTTCTTCAGCTTTATCATCATTGTCTTTCTTATTTTCATCACCATTTTTTTTATCATCATTTGGCATTTCTTCTTCATTGTTATTACTATTATTATCTTCAGGTGATTCTGCACTATCATCACTGCATGAAACTATGAAGATAGATATAAATAAAATTAATATTATTGATATAATTTTTTTGCTTCTCATAAAAATTCCTCCTTACTTATTTCATACCCCAAAGAAGTAAAATTAAAAAAGGATCATTCGCGGGGCTCAGGATGACAAAGTATTGTAATGTTTTTTTGAAGATTAAAGTGATGCAATTAAGATGTCTTCTAAAAGATTACAATGACTTTTTATGGTGCTAGTATAGTCTATATTCTAGGAATATAAATAAAGCATTCACATATAATAGATAAATGAATATTATAAAAAATAAAAATATTTGAAAAAAGGCTTGACAAATATAATTTTAAAGCTTAGTATTGTATTTAATATATAAATGCATTGATGGAGAGAAAGATATCTAAATTTAATTACAGAGAATTAGTGATGGTGAGAGCTAATGTTGAATTGATATGTAATATACACTCCTAAGCAGATTTGCTAAATGATTAATTTCTAGTAGGCAAATACGAGGGCCCAACGTTACATGGGATAGGACTGTTAGGTCTGAAGAGATGATTATTGTCATAATGAGGGTGGTACCGCGGAAATTAAATCTTTCGTCCCTATAAATAAGTTTAATGCTTATTTGTAGAGACGAGAGATTTTTTTATTGCGTTAAATACATGGGACACCAGAACCGTCCCCATGTCCCAAAATTAAAGGAGGAGTTAAAATGAAAAAGAAATTGTTTAGTTTATTAGCCCTAGTTCTTCTAGGAAGTTTAATTTTTAGTGGCTGTGATGTGAAAAATGAAGCTGAAAGCAAGGGTGGATCTGAAGCTCAATATACTATTGGCATAAGTCAATTAGTAGAACATCCTGCTCTTGATGATGCAAGAGCTGGCTTTATTGATGGACTCAAAGAACTTGGTGTAGAAGTAGAAATAGATTATCAAAATGCTGCAGGTGAGATACCAAATACAGTGAGTATTGCAGAAAAGTTTAAGAAAGATGAAGTGGATTTGATTTATACTATAGCTACCCCTGCTGCCCAATCTGCAAGGCAAGTGACAAGCGATATTCCAATATTATTTTCTGCTGTTACTGATCCTGTGGAAGCTGAAATAGTTGATGATTGGGATCAAGTAGGCGCAAATGTGACTGGAACTAGTGATAAGGCTCCTATTAAGTCCCAACTTAAAATGTTTAAGGAAATTGATCCTAGTATAAAGACTATTGGTATACTTTATAACACTAGTGAAGCTAATTCAGAGGTACAAATAAAAGAAGTAAAGAAATTAGCTCCAAATGAGGATTTAGAAGTAATAGCTGTTGGTGTATCTAATGTAAATGAAATACCTCAAGCTATTGATTCACTACTTAAAAAGGTTGATGCAGTTTATACCCCAAGTGATAATCTCATTGCATCATCTATTGAATTGATAGCTAGCAAATTAATAGATAAAACAATAATTTCAGTATCAGCAGAATCTGCCCATGTAGAAAGTGGTACTTTAATCACAAATGGTCTAAGCTACTATGAACTAGGAAAACAAACAGCAGCTATGGCAAAGGAAATTCTAGTAGATAAGAAATCACCATCAGATATTCCTGTAGGTGTAGCAGAAAATATAGTAACTACTATTAATGTAAATACTTTAGAAAAGTTAGGATTAGATAAGGGCCTAGAAATATTTAAAGATGTTAACAAAGTAGGAAAATAAATAAGTTGAATTTTAGGAGGATTTATTATGAATTCATTAATTATTACATCCATAGAACAGGGACTTATATTTTCAGTCCTTGCTATGGGAGTTTTTATAACATATAAGATATTGGACATTCCAGATTTATCTGTAGAGGGTACATTTCCCCTTGGTGCATTTGTTTTTGCAAGATTTATTATACTGGGAGTAAATCCTATACTGAGTACACTTTTAGCCTTTGGTGCGGGATTACTTGGTGGACTTTTAACTGCAATACTCTTTACTAAATTAAAGATAAAACCATTATTATCAGGAATACTTACTATGACTATACTATATTCTGTAAACCTTAGGATTAATGGAAAGGCAAATATACCACTTTTTTCTTATGATTCTATATTTGATTTGGGATCAAGTATGATTATTCTTATAGGTATTGTAATTTTAATTAAAATTATTTTAGATGTATTCTTAAAGACGGAAATAGGTTATCTTTTAATAGCTACAGGAGATAATGAATCATTAGTAAAATCCCTTGGACAAAATAGTAATAAATATAAGATAATGGGACTTATGCTTGCAAACGGACTTGTAGCAATGAGTGGTGCTATGATGGCACAGATGCAAGGTTTCGTAGATATTACAATGGGTAGCTCTATTATTGTTGTAGCTCTAGCTTCCATTATAATTGGTGATACTATTAGAAAGAGTTCAGAAAAAATGAAAAATACCTCAAGGGCAATACTTGGTGCTATAAGCTATAAGATAATTGGAGGAATTGCTATTGATCTAGGACTCGCACCTAGTGATCTAAGGGCAATAAGTGCAATAATTGTGATAATTTTCTTATCATACAATAACTTTATTCCAAGTTTGAATTTATCTAAAAGAGAAAGAGGAGTTGCTCAAAATGCTAAAAATAGAAAATCTATCAAAGAGTTTTAATAAAAATACTGAAAATGAAATAAATATTTTTGAAAATTTAAATTTAAATATAGAAAAAAATAAATGCACATCTATTATTGGTTCAAATGGTTGTGGCAAATCCACTCTCTTAAATATGATAGGTGGAAGTATTGATATAGATGGTGGAAATATAGTACTAAATGATAATGATATTTCTAAATTAAAGGAAGAAAAAAGAGCTATTCATATAGGAAGAGTATATCAAAATCCATCTATGGGAGTTTCCCCTTCCCTTAGCATACTTGAAAATCTGAGCCTTGCTGATAAAAAGGGCGAAAGATTTTCACTTAAGAGATTGTTAAAGCGAAATAAGGAAGACAGATATATAGAGCTTTTAAAAGATTTGGATTTAGACCTTGAAAATAAATTAAATACAAAGGTAAAGTATTTGTCAGGTGGTCAGAGACAGTCACTATCTCTTGTAATGGCAGCTATGAAATTCCCTGATTTGTTATTATTAGATGAACATACTGCAGCACTTGATCCTAAAACATCAAATGTGATAATGAAAAAAACCCGTGAACTTCTGAAAAAATATTCTATAACAACCATTATGATTTCTCACAATATGAGAGATGCTATAGATTATTCAGATAGGATAATAATGCTTGATAAGGGTAAAGTTGTTTTAGATAGGGATAGTAGAGATATCACTGAGGCTGAACTTCTAAATATTTACAGGGAAAAGATATCACATACCAATAAGCTTTACAACTAATGATATAAATATAGGTATTGTAGCAATACTAAATAGGGTGGATAAAAATACTGATTCACTAGCTAATTTGTAATTTGAATCACTTCTTCTTGCAAATATAGCTGCATTTGCTGCTACTGGCATTGCCATAAGTATTGCTATGACTCCTGCTACCATTTTGGGAATTGGTAAAAGTGATAATATAAATAATATTGGTATGGGAATTATTATTAGTCTTATCAATACTACTGCTATAAGTTTTTTGTTTTTTATAACATTTCCTACGCTTGAATCACCTAGCATTGTTCCTATTACTATCATTGCAAGTGGAGTTGTAGCCTTTCCCAAACTATCCAAAGCATCAAATAATGGTCTTGGCAGTGTGATTGAAAACAAAAACAATACAAGTCCTATTGCTATTGAAATAGTACCTGGATTTATTAGCATTTTAAAGTTAATCCTTGTATTACTTTTTGGATTTGTAAGGATTACACCAAGGGTCCACAAGAGCATATTAAATAAAAGATTAAAAATAACAGCATAAAAAAGCCCTTTTTCTCCATATATTAATAAAGATACAGGATAGCCCATAAATGCTGTGTTTGGAAATATCATAGAAAATAAATATATACCTCTATCTGGTTCTTTAATATGTTTTAATTTTACAAATAAAAGTCCTATTAGTATTGCAAATAAATAAGCAAAGGGCCCTATGATCAATATTAGCAGTCCATTGTTTAAAAGTTCTTTTGAAAAATCATAATTAAGAGAAGTAACAAGAAGTGCTGGTAAGGTTGCATATATTATAAAGTTAGACAATCCTTTTATGAAGTCTTCTTCAAATATATTTGTTTTTTTCAGTATTAAACCTATTGTTATAAGTATGAATAATACTAATACTTGTGATAATACAGTTGATAAATCCATATTATTTATATTCTATCTTTCATCTGTTTATATATCATATTAGCTATACCCATACTATTTTCCCCATCTGATACTTCATTTGCAAGTTCTTCATAAAACATATCTGTAAATATTTCTCTTCCCTTGCTTTTTTCACTTGCTTCTATGACTGTTTTATTCATTTCTTTAAACATTATATTTGTAAATATTGCTTCAAAATCTTTGCATGCTTCTAGTAATTTTTCTTGGTCTTTTGTTTTTTCAGTTGCTGTTTTTTGAACTAAATTATTCATATTTATATTTGTATTATTTATATTCATTTATATCACTTACCTTTTAAGATTATTTGCTTGTTGCATCATCTCATCTGATGTGTTTCCATTAACACTTAATTTAAAACTTCCATCTCTAGTATATCGAGCCTCTCCATTTGGAAGCTCTACTTGAAAAAAGCCATCTCCATCTATTGCTACATCAAGTGGATTTCCTGTTTCTATAGCACTACCCTGAGTCATATCTTTGGATGTTGCTGAAACTCTAACACCATGACCTACTTGTATATTTACTGGTGCATTTCTATCATCATTTGGATTAGGTTTTTTAAGTTCTGTATACATTAAATCTTTAAATTCTGCCCTATTAGACTTATATCCTATTGTATTTACATTTGATAAATTGTTTGAAATTGTATCTATATTAAATTGTTGTGCTTTCATTCCATTTGCTGCTGTCCATAATGATCTAATCATTGTTTTCCCCCTATACTCTTCCTATTTCGTTTACAGCCTTTTCTAATACCCCATCATATGCTTGGATGTTTTTTTGGTTAGCCTCATAATTTCTCATAGTAGATATCATCTCTACCATTTCTTTTATTGTTTCTACATTTGATTCTTCTAAATATCCTGAAAATACTTCTCCAGTAAAGGCAGCTTCTTCTGCTGTTTGACCTTCTAGTATTTTATATAGATTATCCCCTTGTTTTCTAAGAAACTCTGGATTATCTATTTCTACTAGATCAAGATTATTTGTGAAATCTAATGTGTTATTTTCTATATTTATATCTCCATTAATCCCCATTACCTTATATCCTTCATTTGTAACTAATATTCCTTCACTACTCACTTTAAAGCTGCCATCTCTTGTATATCTGGTTCCATCTTCTGTTTGAATCTTAAAAAATCCATCTCCATTTAGTGCTATATCTAATTGATTGTCTGTTTTCCTTATATTGCCTTGGGTGAAATTCGTGAAAATTCTGTCTGTACGTACTCCATTTCCAATTGTACCTACTCCATGTCTATTTGGCATAGTTATAATTTTATCTATCAATTCTCCACCTGCAAATATATTTCCTTCTTTATCTATTTCTATATCATTTCCTGTAATTTGAATCCTACCTTTTTCACCTAGGAGATAATTTTCACCATCACTTTTGATTTGACCATTATCCTTATAGTATGTTTTAAGATAGCCATCTTCTGTTACGCTAAATTTAAATTCATTGTCATAACCTACTCCTGCTGGTGTATCTATTTTAAAATATGCCCCCTTAGTTTGAAGTAGATATTCATCTCCATCTCTGGTTACTTCTACTCCTTTAAATGGTCTTATTTTAGCTTGGCCCGAATCATTAATCCTTCTTAGTAATTGTTCAGGAAATGACTCTGAAATCACCCCATCTTTTTTATATCCATTTGTATTTACATTTGAAAGATTGTTTGAAATACTATCAATCTTATGCTGATTATTTATCATGCCTGTACTTGCAGTATATAGCCCTCTAAACATTTTTTCACCCCATTAGCTATTAATAACTTTTAGACTCTGTAGACATTTGTTTTTCTAATAAATCCATAGAATCAAGTGATTGACCCGTTCCCTTTGCTACACAAGATATAGCTTCTTCTGCTATTAAAACATCTATTCCTGTTCTTTTCTTTATAAGTTTATCCATTCCATATAATAGAGAAGTACCACCTGTCATTATCATTCCCTTATCACTGATATCTGCTGCAAGTTCTGGAGGTGTTTGTTCAAGGACTGAATGTACTGCTTCTGCTATTGCTGTTACAGTTTCTTCAAGTGCTATGAGCATTTCATCTGATGAAACCTTCATTGTTTTTGGAAGCCCTGTAACTAAATCCCTACCTCTAATATCCATAGTTATTTCTTTTTCTCTTGGATAAGCTGTACCTATTTTAACCTTCATATCTTCTGCTGTTCTCTCTCCTATAAGCATATTATGCTTACGTCTCATATATTTTACTATAGCTTCATCCATTTTGTCCCCAGCTAATTTTATAGATGCACTTACTACTATTCCTCCAAGTGATATAACAGCTATATCTGTTGTTCCACCACCCATATCTATTACCATATTTCCATCAGGTTGGGTGATATCAATTCCTGCTCCTATTGCTGCAGCTATTGGTTCTTCTATTAAATATGTTTTTTTTGCACCTGCTTGCATACTTGCTTCTATTACTGCTCTTTTTTCTACCCCTGTTACTCCAGATGGTACGCATATTATTATTCTAGGTTTAAATAAAAATCTCCCTACTGCTTTTGATATAAAATGTTTTATCATTTTTTCTGTTATATTATAATCTGATATAACCCCATCTTTTAACGGTCTTATTGCTATTATATTTCCTGGAGTCCTACCAATCATTTGCCTTGCCTCTTCACCTACTGCCAAAATTTGATCTGTGTTTTTATCTATTGCTACAACAGAAGGCTCTTGAAGTACTATCCCCTTATTCTTTACGTATACTAATACACTTGCTGTTCCTAAATCTATTCCCATATCTGATCTTAATGAAAACATTTAAATTCCTCTCTTCCTAATAATATATATATTATATTGTATCATAAACTTCTTTTTTTACATACTTCTATATATTATTATTTCGACAAAAATATTTAAAATCCTTTATTTTTGAAGAAATTAAAAAAGAACCGATATAATCGATTCTTTATTTCTCATCTATTGTTTTTTATTTTGCACCACTTACTGCTCCATATTTTATTTTTGTTGCTTTTCCGCCTCTAATATGTCTTTCAGCCTTGTTTTTTTCTAAAACACTCTTTACCTGTACTGAGATAAGAGGGTTTATCTTGGGAAGGCGTTCAGTTACATCTTTATGAACGGTACTTTTACTTACCCCAAATACATTTGCTGTCTTTCTTACTGTTGCATTTTCTTCTATTATATAATTAGCTATTTCAAGAGCCCTTTCCTCTATATAGTCTTTCACTTGCCTAACCCCCTTTAAATGGCACTTATCTTTTTACATTATTATGCTTTTATAGTGATGAATAGAACATTTCTTATTCAAAATCTGGTATATAAGCCTTTGGATCAATGTTTTTTCCATTTTCTAGTACTTCAAAATGTAAATGTGGGCCTTGTGATACTTCATAGCCTACTGCTTCTCCAATAGAAGCTACCAGATCACCCTTATTTATACTTTGATTTTTTTTCACTAAAATTTTCTCTGAGATACCAGCATATTTTGTTATAAGCCCATCTCCATGGTCAATTGTTATTACTCTTCCTAAATCATCTGTATCTTTTATATCCTTTACTACACCTTTAAGTACTGTCCTTACTGAACTTCCTTTATTTGCCTTTATATCTAATCCATCATGTGTAGTCCATTGTTCTAATGTTTCTGAATAAACTAGCTTATCTCCTGCAAATCCCATAGATTGTTTGCCCATTATAGGTACAAGCATAGCCTTAGCACGTCTTGCATTTACTGATACTTCTACTGCTTCTTCTTCCTTTTTTGCTTCTTGTTTTACTTGTGGCTTTGCTTCTTTTTTAGGCTCTTCTTTTGCTTGTACTTGTGGTTTTTCTTCTTTTTTAGCTTCTTCTTTAACTTCTTCTTTTGCTTGTGGTTCTTCAATCTTTTCTTCTTTTTCTTCTTCTTTTATTTCTGGTTCTTCTATTGCTATTTCTGGTTCTTCATCTTCTGGGAAATAATCTAATATATCATCTTCTGCTTTTTGTTCTTCTTCAAGTTTTGATATCTGATTAAAATTATCTCCTGAAACCCATACTGCTGTTACTCCAACTATGCATATACACAAAAATAATACTAGATAAAATCCATCCTTTTGTGTTACTTTTTTGATTTTATCCTTTAATTCATTTTGGTTCTTCTTTTCATTGTTGTTATTGTTGTCATTATCCATATCTACACCTCCATATATATGTAAAAACTATTTCAGTTACTATTATTAACAAGAAAAATTTTTTTATTCAAAAAATACGCAAGAAAAAACCCCACTTTAAAATTTCAAAGTGGGGTTTTAAATATATTTAATTAATCTCTATTTGCAAGTAATACTAGCCTTATAAGTTGTGCTATACCAACAAGTGTTGCCGCTACATATGTGAGTGCTGCTGCACTTAAAACTTTTTTTGTAGGCTTTATATCTGCTTGTGCTATTATGCCATTGCTAAGCTCTCCTATAGCCCTATGTGATGCATTAAACTCCACAGGGAGTGTTATAACCTGAAATGCTACTACTGCAATGTATAAAAATATTCCTCCATATACTAAATCACCTATACCAAGGATAAGTCCACCAAATACTAATATCCATACAAATCTTGCCCCAAATCCTGCTATTGGTGCTATATTGTTTCTAAGAAGTAGAGGAAAGTATCCATTTGCATGTTGCAAAGCATGACCTACCTCATGTGCTGCTACTCCTACTGATGCTATTGAACTTCTTTGATATACATCTTGTGATAATCTTAATACTCTTTTTCTAGGATCATAATGATCAGATAATTTCCCTCTAACCATTTCTATATCTACATCATGAAGACCATTTCTATCTAATATTGTACGTGCTACTTGATATCCAGTATAGCCTGATTGACTTGTACGTTTTAAATATTTATTAAATGTGCTTTTTACTTTTGTTTGGGCATACATTGCAAAAATAATAGTTGGTAATAATAATAAGAATCCTATATCATTAAAATACATATACCATCTCTCCTAATTTTCCTTTTTTCTATCTATATATTCTTGCCTACATTCCCATGAATGGAAATATATTTTCTTATCATCTTCTAATAATATATGTGCATCATTTTTAGCTATCTTTTCTTTACATATAGGGTCTATTACATATTCTATTTGTTCTTCTTTTTCTGCTACTTTTGTATTGTCATTTGCTTGATTTTGTTGTTTTTTTGCCTCTTCAATTCTTTGGGCTATCTTTTTTCTATTTATCAGTGTATATATTATTCTTAATATATTTGAAACAATAATATATAATAAGAATACTCTAAAAGCTCCAGTCATAAATTCCACATAATCACCTCTTAATATTTTTCTATTGAATCATAAATATTTAATAAAAAACTTGATAAATAATCTATATTTTTTTCATATTCCTTTGGATGCTCGTTCATCATTGCAATAAATGTTACAAGTATTGTTTCCAATAATCTTTCTTCATATTTACATTTTAAATTTTCATCCTTTTCATTTTCAGATATTATTTTTTTGACTCTAGTAAGTAATTCTTTTTTTATATCTATCTCTTCATTTTTAAGATTAGAAGACTTGATTAAATGCTTTCCCATTCCTTTTCTTTCAAAGATTTCCTTGTATAATATTTCTACAAAAGAATTTATTTTAAATTCTTTTTGGCCTTTACTATATATTATATTATCTAATTTTTCAAATGTCTCTATCCAACTTTTATTGAATACATTTAAAAATAATGTTTGTTTGTTTGGATAATAGTTATAAAGGGTGCCTACTGCTATCCCTGAACTTTTTGCTATTATTTTCATATCTACATTTTTATATCCATGTTGGGAAAACAAATTAAATGCTGATGAAAATATTTTATCTTCTATTCCATCTATTATTTTAGGCATTTCAAAGTACTCCTTTATAAGAATATATTATTATGAACCTATATTCATAATAATATATTTTATGATTTTTGTCAAACTATTAT